>JBJTFY010000225.1:0-13877 GCA_046093625.1 Actinomycetota bacterium | reverse complement strand
CTGGTCGAGGGTGTAGGTCTTGCTGATGAGCTCGTCGAGCTTGAGTTGGCCGGCGCGGTACATGTCGAGCAGCGCCGGACTGTCGGCGCGCGGGTTGAGCGAGCCGACGATGGTGCCCTTGATCTCCGTGTTCCAGATGGCCAACTGGAACAGGTTCACGTTGGCGGTCTCGCTCGTCATGGGCGAGATGGCGGTGACGACCACGGTGCTGCCCTTGCCGGCCAGGTTCATGGCCTCACCCATCATCTCGCCGTGCAACACGCCCGGGGTCATGATCACGCGATCGGCCATCTGCCCGTAGGTCATCTCCATCACCGGCAACATCGCTTCGGCCATCGAGGCGAAGGTGTGCGTCGCGCCGAACTCCATGGCTTTCTCGCGCTTGAACTCGAGCGGATCGACGGCGATGATGCGCTTGGCGCCGGCCATGCGCGCACCCTGCACCGCGTTCATGCCGATGCCACCGATGCCCACGACGATGACGGTGTCACCGGGCTGGGTGCCCGCGCGGTTGGCGGCCGAACCCCAACCGGTGGCCACGCCACACGACACGAGCGCGACGCACTCGAGCGGGATGTCCTTTTCCACCTTGATGATCGACTGCTCGCTGACGCAGGCGTACTCGGAGAAGGTGCCGACCTTGGCCATCAGCGTGACGGGCTTGCCGTTCACGAAGTGGCGGTGCGTGTCGTCGGTGATCATTCCACCCACGAAGGTCTTGGCACCGTTGTCGCACAGGTTCTGCCGTCCGGTCGAGCAGTAGCGGCAACGCCCGCATGACGGCACGAACGACGCCGACACGTGATCGCCCACCGCGACGCTGGTGACACCGGGTCCGACCTCGACCACCACGCCGGCGCCCTCGTGGCCACCGATGATGGGGAAGAAACTCTCGATGCCCATCAGGGGCCAGGCTTCCTCGGGCGGAACCATGTCGCCGGTGACGAGGTGCTCGTCGCTGTGGCAGAGGCCGGCGGCCTTCCAGTGCACCAACACCTCACCGGTCTTGGGCGGGTGGATCTCGATCTCCTCGATCTTCCATTCCTGGTTGAGACCCCAGAGAACGGCGGCCTTGGACTTGCGGATTCCGGACATGGTTGCGACACCCCCTGCGGGACGACCTTCGTCCCCGGGACGAACGCTAATCGGATCGGCCCCTCGGGGCGAAAGGGGGCTCAGTAAACGAGCACGCCGCGGATGTTCTCGCCCTTGCGCATGGCCTCGTACCCGTCGTTGACGCCCTCGAGCGGGTAGGTGCGGGTGACCAGGCCGTCGAGGTCGAGTTGCCCCTCGCGGTACAGGCCGGCGAGTTTGGGGATGTCGGCGCGCGGGTTACCCGAACCGAACAGCGAACCGACGACCTGCTTCTCCATGAGGGTGATGTCGAGCATGTTCATGCTGGCCCCCATCTCGAGCGCGGGGTGGATGTTGGTGACCACCACGCGACCCCGCTTGGCGGCCAGGGCCATGGCCTCGTGCATCACCGAACCCTGGCCGACGCCCATGGTCATGATGACCTTGTTGGCCATCGTGCCCCAGGTGATCTCCTGCAGGAGCTCGACCGCTTCGGTCATGCTCTTGGCGGTGTGTGTCGCACCGAACTCCATGGCTTTCTCGCGCTTGAACTCGATGGGGTCGATGGCCACGATGCGCTTGGCGCCGGCCAACTTGGCGCCTTGGATCGCGTTGGCACCGATGCCACCCACGCCGACGACGACGACCGTGTCGCCGGGCTTGGTTTCGGCCGCGTACACGGCCGAGCCCCAACCGGTCACCACGCCGCAACCCAGCAGGCACACCTTGTCGAGGGGCAGATCGTCGTCGACCTTGATGCACGACGCCTCGTTGACGACCGTGTGCTTGGCGAACGTGCCGAGAAGGCACATGAGGCCGAGGTCCTGACCGCGCGCGTGATGCCGTGCTCCCCCGTCGGTGATCTGCCGCCCCCCGCCCATGAGGGCGCCGAGGTCGCACAGGTTCTGGTGGCCGGTCGAACAACTGCGACAACGACCGCACGAGGGGATGAACCCGAACACCACGTGATCGCCGGGGGCGAGCCAGCTGACGCCGTCGCCCACCTTGCGCACGATGCCCGCACCCTCGTGTCCCCCGATGATGGGAAGCGCGAAGGGCAGGTCGCCGGTGACGAGGTGCTCGTCGCTGTGGCACATGCCCGACGCCTTCATCTCGACCAGGACCTCGCCGGGCTGGGGATCGTCGAGTTCGATCTCCTCGACGCTCCACGGCGCATTGGTCTCCCACAGGATGGCGGCCGACGTCTTCATGATTCCCCCTGAACATCTCGGGGCGGAATCCCCACGGAAACCGCCACTTCCGAGAACGGTAGTCGGTGTCGAACGGGGGCGTTGTACGCTTCAGCGCATGGAGAGCCCGACCGCCCCCACCACCGTCGCCGAGACCGACAGCGTCGCCGAGACCGGCGACGTCGCCGAGACCACCACCGCGACCGCCGCCCCCTCGGCCGTCATCGAGAGCGAACTCCTCGTCGAGGAGATCAGCATCGATGGCATGTGCGGCGTCTACTGATCCGGTGACCCCGGTCCCCGCGTCGCCGGTCGCGCTCGACTCGGCGCTCGAACTGCATCCCCAGGTGGCGGTTCGCCCCGAGCCGTTCGGAGCGTTGGCCTACCACTACGGCAACCGCCGACTGATCTTCCTGAAGCACCCCGACGTGGTGCGCGTGGTGAACGAACTGGGCGCGCACCGCGACGTGGCCACCACCCTCGACGCCTGTGGCATCGCCCCCGAACGTCGACGCGAGTTCGTGGCCGCGCTCGACTCGTTGCAGAGATCGGAGATCGTGCGTGAGCGCGTCGTCGCTGGTTGAGCAGATGAAGTCGGGGCTCGACGCCCCGATCTGCCTCACCTGGGAACTCACCTACGCCTGCAACCTGCAGTGCGTGCACTGCCTGTCGTCGAGCGGACAGCGTGACGACCGGGAACTCTCGACCGCCGAGGCCAAGCGGGTGCTCGACGAACTGCGCGACCTGCAGGTGTTCTACATCAACATCGGTGGTGGCGAGCCGATGGTGCGCCGCGACTTCTTCGAACTGCTCGAGTACTCGGTGGGCAACGGGATCGGCGTGAAGTTCAGCACGAACGGCGCGTTCATCGACGCCGAGAAGGCCCGGCGCCTCGCGGCCATGGATTACCTCGACATCCAGATCAGCCTCGACGGGGTCGACGCGGCGACCAACGACGCCGTCCGCGGCGTCGGGTCGTACGACATGGCCCGCCGGGCGATGGACAACCTCGCTGCGGCGAACTTCGGGCCGTTCAAGATCTCGGTGGTCGTCACTCGCCACAACGTCGCCCAACTCGACGCCTTCAAGGCGCTCGCCGACTCGTACGGCGCGCAGTTGCGCATCACGCGTCTGCGACCCTCGGGTCGGGGTGCCGACACGTGGCACGAACTTCACCCCACCAACGGTCAGCAGCGCGAGATCTACGAGTGGCTCCTTCGCCACGGTGAGAACGTCCTGACCGGTGACTCGTTCTTCCACCTCAACGCGTTCGGAGAGTCGCTGCCCGGGCTGAACATGTGCGGCGCGGGACGGGTCGTGTGCCTCATCGACCCCATCGGTGACGTGTACGCCTGCCCGTTCGTGATCCACGACGAGTTCAAGGCCGGCAACGTGCGCGACCCCGGCGGCTTCGCCCGGGTCTGGAAGAGCAGCGACTTGTTCCGGTCGTTGCGCGAGCCGCAATCGGCCGGAGCCTGCGCCTCGTGCGGTTCGTACGATGCCTGCCAAGGCGGCTGCATGGCGGCCAAGTTCTTCACCGGCATCCCGCTCGACGGACCCGACCCGGAGTGCGTGGGTGGCGACGGTGAGCACGCCTTGTCGGTGGTGCGGCCGGGCTCGGCTCCCAAGCCCGCGATGGATCACACCAAGCCGGTCACGCTGACGCGCAAGAACGCCGTCGTCGCTCGCTGACGGTCGCGACCCCGACGGCCGCCAACACCACCAGCCCCACCTCGGCGGGTAACCGGAAGCGAACGTAGGCGTTGGCGACGACCGCCGTGATCAGCACGATCGGCCAGAACGCCAGCAACGCGAGCCGATGCGCCCGATCGCCGATCGACCGGAATCCGACGACGGCAAAAGGCACCAGTGCCCAGAACTGCGCGACCCCGAGCACCGTCACCCAACTCGGTCGTCCCTCGGCCTCGCCGGCCTCGATCACCGAGCCGAGGTATCCGAGGCTGGTCACGCGCGCCACCCGCGCGGCCGCCACGACCGGATAACGACCGAGGTGCGTCGACCAGTACTCGAGCCCCGCCGTGCGCCACACCGACGACGACACCGACGCGTCGGCACCGGCGGGCACCTCGACGTCGTACGCGCAACGTATGTCCCACGAACCGACGTCGTCGTAATAGGTGCGGTCACAATTGGCACCCGCGAGGGTGAGACCGTCGTTCGTCGACAGGAACACCGAGTCGTCGAAGCGGGCCCGATTCCAGACGACCCAGGGGGCCAACACGATCACCGTCGAGGCCACCAGCACCACCACCCGACGGGCGGTACCACGCCGATCCGACCGGATCGTCGCCATGACGAGCGCCAACGCGAGCAGGGCCGTCAGGCCCAACTCGCCCCGGGTGAGCGCCATGATTCCGACCAGCGAGCCGAGCAGGGCCGCGCGCGCGGTCGACGGTCGCGCGCGGTAGTCGACGGCCACCAGAGTCGCGGTCGCCACCAACACGAAGGTGGGGCCTTCGGCCATCAGCAGTCCGTCGTTCACCCAGACGTTCGCGTAGACCGCCGTGATCACCGCGGTGATCAGGCCGACACGCGGTCCGGCGACGCGACGAGCGAGCAGCGCCACCGCGACGATTCCCACCAGACCGATCACGACCATCATCACCCGTTGGGCCGTCACGAAAGAGCCGGTCGACTCGGTGAGACGGGTGATCGGGGTCAACAGCGCCGCCGTGAGCGGCGGATGATCGGCCGCCGGTGCACCGGTGACGAAAGGTTGTTCGAACCATCGTCCCCGCGCGTTCGTGAGGGCCTGCGCGGAGTAATACAGCTGATCCCCCAACGGTTCGTCGTACCGGGCCACGCCGAACACGAAGGCCAGACGCACCGCGGCACCGACCGCGGCGATGAGCCCGATCCGGGCCCACCATCGCCTCTCCGAGGTGAGTGACATCGCCCGCACGCTAGCCATCGGAATTCGGGTCCTCGGGTTTCCAAGTTCTCGACCGGGCGGCGAGACTGTGCGGGATGTCGATCTCGCGGAGCCTCACCATCGGTGGTCGCACCGCCCCGAGCCGAATCATGTTCGGCCCGCACGTCACCAATCTCGGCGACGACGATCGCTCCCTCACGTCGCGACACGTCGCCTACTACGAACGTCGGGCCCGTGGTGGATGTGGGATCATCGTCACCGAAGGCGCCAGCGTGCACTCGAGCGACTGGCCCTACGAGCGGGCACCGTTGGCATCCGCGTGCGGCCCCGGGTGGCGTGCCATCGCCGATGCCTGCCACGCGCACGGGTCCCTGGTCATCGCCAGCCTCGACCACGCCGGAGGACAGGGTTCGTCCGCCTACTCCCAATCGCCGCTGTGGGCACCGTCGCGCGTTCCCGAGGTGAACAGTCGCGAAGTGCCCAAGTGGATGGAAGCCGACGACATCGCCGCTGTCATCGCCGGCTTCGCCGATGCCGCTCGCCTCGCCGTGTCGGCGGGGTGCGACGGAGTCGAGATCAACGCCGGACAACACAGCCTCGTACGTCAGTTCATGTCGGGTCTGACGAATCATCGCGGCGACGAATGGGCCGATCGCCCGGCGTTCGCCCGGCGGGTGATCGAGGCGGTTCGGCGCGCCACCGGCCCGAGTGCCGTCGTCGGACTGCGTTTGTCGTGCGACGAGTTGGCGCCGTGGGCGGGCATCACCCCCGAGATGGCTCCCGAGATGGCGCGATCGCTCGCCGAGTGCGGGGTCGACTACTTGGTCGTCACGCGCGGCTCGATCTTCTCGGTCGACAAGACCCGACCCGATTTCCACGAGCCGACCGGTTTCAACACCGACGTCTGTCGCGCCGTCCGCGCGAACGTCCCGGCCTCGGTCACCGTCTTCTTGCAGGGGTCGGTCGTCGACGTGGGCGAGGCCGACCGGGCCGTCGCGGACGGCGTGTGCGACGGAGTCGAGATGACGCGGGCCCAGATCGCCGACCCCGACCTCGGGCGCAAGCACGCCGACGGGCGAACCGACGAGATTCGTCCGTGCATCCGCTGCAATCAGGCGTGTCAGGTGCGCGACGCGCGCAATCCGATCGTGTCGTGCGTCGGTGAGCCGTCGAGCGGCCACGAGTCGAATGATCCCGACTGGTACGTCGCGGCACCGGTCGCCAAGCACGTGCTCGTGATCGGCGGGGGCCCGGCGGGTCTCGAGGCGGCTCGCGTCGCGGCCGCGCGTGGACACCGGGTCACCTTGCGCGAACGGTCAGAACGTTTGGGTGGCCTCGCCGCCGTGACCGGACCGGGCGCCGCCCTCGTCGAGTGGTTGGCTCGGCAGGTGACGGCCCTCGGCGTGAACGTGGAGCGTTCCAGCGACACGAACGGCGACGCCTTCGACGTCGTCGTGCAGGCGACGGGCTCGATTGCGGGTCGACCCGATCACACCGTCGACGACGACACCGCGGTGATCGACATCGCCGACCTGCGACGAGGCGACCGCGCGTTGCCCGCCGCCGGTCCGGTGGTGATCCTCGATCCCATCGGTGGTCCGATCGGAGTGGCCCTCGCCGAGGAACTCGGCGACCGGGCCACTCTCGTCACCCCCGACAACATCGCGGGCAACGAACTCTCGCGCACCGGTGACCTCGCTCCGGCGAACGTTCGACTCGCCCAGCGGGGTGCCACCGTGCGTCGTCGTGCGGTGGTGCGTCGGGTGTCGCGCGACGAACGCGGGTGTGTCGTGCGCGTTCAGGATCGTTTCAGCGGAGTCATCGACGAGTTGATCGCGGAGTGCGTGGTCGACGCCGGGTTCCGTCTTCCCACCGAGCCCGTCGACGGCGCCGTGCAGGTGGGCGACTGCGTCGCGCCGCGCACGATCCTCGAGGCGGTCCTCGAGGGCCGTCGCGCCGCCGCCAACATCTGATCGAATCCGCTTCTCGGCGGGTATGCCCGACTTCGACCCGACCGGCGCACAATGATGGTCGGGTGATCGCCGTCATCGTGCTCGTTCCCTTCGCGTATCTGCTGGGCACCTTCCCGAGCGCGGTGATGATCGCCCGCGGCAAGGGGATCGACATCACCACCAGCGGATCGGGCAACCCCGGTGCGTCGAACGTCGGACGTCTGCTCGGGCGCAAACTCGGCGTGTTGGTCTTCGTGCTCGACGGATTGAAAGGCGCGATCTCGGTCGTCGTCGGCTACCTGATCGCGGGCCACGCCGGAGCGCTGGCCCTGGCCTGCGCGGCCGTGGTCGGTCACGTGTTTCCGGTCACCCGTGGCTTCAAGGGTGGCAAGGGGGTGGCCACCGCCGGCGGCTCGGTGATCGCCCTGTATCCGATCATCGGTGCGGCCATGACCGCGTTGTGGTTGATCACCGCCAAGTTGACCAAGAAGGCGTCCTTGGGTTCGCTCGCCATCGCCATCGGCTTTCCCATCGCTCAGGCCGTGGCCGGACGACCGTGGGGTGAGATCGTCACCGGTGCGGCGCTGTGCGCGTTCGTGATCTGGCGCCACCTGCCCAACCTCAAGCGGTTGGTGCACGGTGACGAACTCAGCCTGAAGAAGTCCTCGACGAAGTAGTCGCGCCTCAGGGATTCGACTGTTCGGCGGCGCGCTGCATGCGCTCGACCGGCGCCTGACGGAACTCGGGGTGGGTGAGGATCCAGAATCGGTTCGCCACGATCGCGTCGTGCACCTGATCGGCGACCTCGGCGGCCGGGATGCCCCCTTCGACCCCGCTCTTGAGCATCTCGTTCATCATCGCGCTGATCGGGTCGGTCGGCTCGGCTGGTCGCGCACCGAGTCGATCGCTCCACATGATGTCGGTGGTCAGACTCGTGCGCACGAAACCGGGACACAGCACGCTGCAACTCACGTTCACGCCCTTGGCCGCGAGTTCCATGAACAGGCCCTCACTGATCGCCACCACCGCGTGCTTGGTGGCGTTGTAGGGACCGAAACCGGGCATGGCGACCAACCCCGCCATGGATGCCGTGTTCACGATGTGGCCCTCGTTCTGGTCGAGCATGATCGGCAGGAACGACCGGATGCCGTGAACCACGCCGTAGAGGTTGATGTTCACGACCCATTCCCACACGCTCATCGGACCGGTCCACTGGTCGCCCACCCCGGCCACGCCGGCGTTGTTGCACAACACGTGCGCGGCGCCGTATTTCTCGAGCGTGCGGCGCGCCAGTTCCTCGAGGCTCTCGCCCAAACTGACGTCGACGACGACCGGCAACACGTCGGCACCGTTCTCGGTCAGCTCGGCGTGGGCGTTGCGCAACCTCACCTCGTCGACGTCGGCCAGCACCACCTTCATGCCCGCCGCCACGAATCGATCGGTCATGGCTCGTCCGATGCCACTCGCGGCACCGGTCACGACCGCGACTTTCCCCCGAAGATCTTCCATGTCCCATTCTTACCCCGCGATCCGGGTCGCCAATGTGCCCGAAACCGACACTTTCCCGCACCCAGAACGAGACTCCCGTGGAAGATCGGGCGTAGCGTGACGACCGATGGCGTACCAATACCTCTGGACACCACTGCAGCTCGGACCGGTGAGTGCGCGCAATCGCATCGTCTTCAGTGCGCACCTCACCAACTACGCCCGCGACGGAAAGCCGACCGAACAACACGCGGCCTACTACGCGGCGCGCGCGGCCGGGGGTGCGGGCCTCATCATCACCGAGGAACACAGCACCCATCCGACCGACTGGCCCTACGAGAAACTGATCCACGGCTTTCACCGCGACGTCATCCCCGGCTACAAGCGCATCACCGACGCGGTTCACCGTCATCGGGTGCCGATCTTCGCCCAGATCAACCACAACGGCGGACAGGCCAGCAGCATGTTCAGCCGCCTCCCGGTGTGGGCGCCCTCGGCCGTGGCCGATCCGCTGTTCCGTGAGGTGCCAAAGGCGGTCACGCACGCCGAGATCGACGAGATCATCGCTGGTTACGCGTTGGTGGCCGAGCACTGTGCCGAGGGTGGCTTCGACGGCATCGAACTGCAGTGCAGCCACTCGTCGATCGTGCGTGGCTTCCTCTCCCCCGCCACCAATCGCCGCACCGACCGTTACGGGGGAACCCTCGAGAATCGCGCCCGCCTCCTCGTCGAGATTGTGGCCGAGGTTCGCCGAGTGATCGGCAACCGACTCGCGCTCGGTGTGCGGCTGTGCGGCGACGAGTTCATCGACGGGGGCACGACGATCGACGAAGCCGTCGAGGTGGCGCGAATCGTCGAGGCCACCGGTGACGTCGACTACATCAACACCTCGATCGGCGTCGCCACGGCGAGCCTCTACATGATCGAAGCGAGCATGCACATCCCGCCGGGGTACGCGATGTTCATCCCCAGTGCCATCCGCAAGGCCGTCGATCTCCCGGTCGTCGGGGTGGGGCGCTTCAAGGACCCGCTGCAGGCCGAGCGCGCGCTCGCCGAGGGTCACTGCGATCTCGTCGGCGTCGTGCGCGGACAGATCGCCGACCCGGACTTCGCGGCCAAGGCCCGCGCGGGAGCCACCGACGAGATCCGTCTCTGCCTCAGTTGCAACCAGGAGTGCGTGGGGCGCATGGGGCTCAACCGTTGGCTGGGGTGCATCGAGAACCCGCGCACCGGTCGCGAACACGAGTGGGCCGCGACCGGTCACGTGAGCCTGACCGCCAAGCCCAAGACGGTGATGGTCGCCGGTGCCGGTCCGGCCGGACTGCAGGCGGCCATCGCGGCGGCGCGCAACGGGCACCGCGTCACGGTGCACGAAAAGGAGACGGTGGCCGGGGGTCAGGTGCGGGTCGCGGCCAGCGTGCCGAACCGCGCCGAGTTCGGCGACATGATCCGCAACCAGCTCGCCGAGTGCAAGCGCCTCGGCGTGGAGATCGTCTACGGCAGCGGCGTGTGGCCCGGCCTCGTCGAGGAGCAACGACCCGATCACGTCATCGTCGCCACTGGTGCCGAGCCGTCACGTCCGTGGTGGGTGGCCGACCCCGAAACCGACGAGAGCGCCCGTCGCGTTTGCGACGTTCGCAACATCCTCGACGGTTCGGCTCCGTTGGGTGGCCCGCGCGAGGGCGAATCCGTGGTCATCATCGACGAGATCGGATTCCACCACGCCACGTCGTGCGCCGATGTTCTCGCCGATCGGGGGTGCGACGTCGAGATCGTCACCCCCGGCATGGTGGTGGGTCAGGACCTGGGCATCACGCTCGACATGGAAACGTGGTGGATGCGCGCCAGCGCCAAGGGCATCGTGCAGAACACCGACCTCGTTCCGATGGGCTTCGCCAACGGGGAACTGACGTTGCTGCACCACCCCACCGGCACGAACCAGACGCGTCGACCCGATTGGGTGGTGTTGGCGGTACCGCCGAACCCGGTCGAGTGGCTGTACAACGACCTGAAGGCCGCGGGGGTCAGCGTGGAACGCGTGGGCGACTGTGTGGCACCGCGTCGCGCGCACGCGGCCGTCGTCGACGGCGAGCGTGCCGGCTCGAGTGTGTGACACCGATCAGGCCGGATGACCCTCGTCGCCCTCGGGAATCTTGCCGATCTGACAAATGCAGAACTCGTTGCCTTCGGGGTCGGCGAGAACCATCCACTGCGTCCGGTGTTCCTGAATGGGCCGACGGTCGTTGAGCAACGTCGCACCGAGCGCCTCGATGCGACGCGCCTCGGCGCGAATGTCGACCGCCTCCAGATCGAAGTGCACGCGATTCTTCGCCGCCTTCGGCTCATCCACTTCCTGCAGGATCAACTTCGGACCACCGGATGGATCCTTCAGAGCGCGGTACGAGCCCGCTGAACCTTGAAGTTCGAAACCCAACGCCCCGGCCCAGAACGCGGCCAATGAATCGGCGTCGTTGCAGTCGATCACGATCTCACGAATGGTCGGCATGTTCCGAAACTACGCCGGCCGTCGTCCGTTTGCGGCACCGAGCATCGCTCCCAGAACTAGAGTCCACGCATGGTCGCGGCGTGGGGTCCCATCAACGATCTGACCGATTGGCTCAACGACGTCGCCGGCAACTGGTGGTTCCTCGCCGTCATCTTCGTGATCGCCCTGCTCGACTCGGTCATTCCGGTCGTCCCGAGCGAGACCACGGTCATCATCGGTGGCGTCGCCGCCAGTAGCGCGGGTTCGGCGCCCTACCCGGTCGTCTTCGTGATCGCCGTGGCCGCCGCCGGTGCATTCTGCGGTGACAACGTCAGTTATCAGATCGGCCTGCGCGCGAGCGGTCTCGTGCAGCGGCGGGCCGACCGCAAGGCGTCGACGGCCAAGAAGCTCGCTTGGGCCCACGAACAGATCGAGGAGCGAGGTGGCCTGTTGCTCATCACCGCGCGCTTCATCCCCGGCGGGCGCACCCTTCTCACTTTGTCCTCGGGCCTCACGCGCCAGTCGCAGCGGTGGTTCTCGTCGTGGGTCGGCGTGGCCGCGGTCATCTGGGCGAGTTACGCCGCGATCCTCGGGTTCAGTTTCGGTTCGCGGTTCGAGGACGACCACACCACCGCTTTTCTTCTGGCGTTCGGAGCCGCGCTGGCCTTGACCGTGCTGATCGAGGTCGTTCGATACGTCCGCAAGCGACTCGGGTCACGCTGACCGACCCGGTGGGGTTTGCTCGGTGAAACGGGCGTAATCTGAACGTGTTATGACCGCCGCCATGATCGCCGTGATCCCCGTTCGCGACGGAGTGCCTCCCGTGGGGTCCGACGAGGCCGTCAGCGAGGCCGCCGGATCGACGATCGTCATCGGCACCGGGGCGGCCGGAGCCGCAGCGGTCCTGGCCCCGTTCGCCACCGACGTGCGCGTCGTCGAGTCGAACCTCGATCCAGCGCACCTCGCGCGGATCGTGTCGGGCATCGTCGGAAGCGAGACCTCGCTGCTGCTGCCGGCGTGCCCCGACGGGCGTGACCTCGCACCACATCTCGCCCACCGTCTGGGACGCCCGTTGTACGCCGGTGCGGTGCTGGTGTCGTCGGGGCGGGTGAGCGTCTCGGTTCGCGGTGGTCTCGGACTGGTCGACCATGCGCCGACCGGACCCTTCGTCGCCACTCTGCAGATCGGTGTGCGCGGTTCCGAACCCTCCGGAGTCGTGGCGCGCGTCGAGACGATCTCCGTCGACGACGACGTGCGCGACGCGAACGGTTCCGTGCGCAGCATCGCCGTGACGCCTCCCGACGTCTCGACGATGGATCTCGCCGAAGCGCCCCGCATCGTGGGCGGTGGAGCCGGGCTCTCCGATGGCTCGCGGTTCACGCTTCTCGCCGAGGTCGCCGCGGCGCTCGGAGCATCCATGGGTGTCACCCGCGTGATCACCGATCGCGGGTGGGCCGGTCACGAACGTCAGATCGGCACCACCGGTGTCGTGGTCGACCCCCGCCTCTACCTGTCCTTCGGCGTCAGCGGAGCCGTCCAGCACACGAGCGGTCTCGGACAGCCCGACCACATCGTCAGTGTCAACACCGATGCTCACTGCCCGATGATGCAGATGTCCGATCTGGCGATCGTCAGCGACGCCAACGCGGTGCTCGACGAATTGGCGTCGCTCCTGACCACCAAGCAGGAGAGCGTCGCGTGACGGCCACCTTCGACGCCGACGTGATCGTGGTCGGAGCCGGTCCCGCGGGATCGTGCGCTGCTCTCGCCGCCGCCCGTTCGGGCAAGTCGGTGATCCTCGTCGAGCGCGGTCCGTTCCCCGGCTCGAAGAACATGTACGGCGGGGTCGTGTACCCGCGCATCCTCGACGAACTGGTGCCGTCGTGGTGGGAAACCGCTCCCGTGCAACGGTGGGTGGTGAAGCGCTCGACGATGTTGCTCTCCGACACCGGAGCGCTCAACGTCGACTTCCGCGCCGACGCCTGGGGTCGACCCCCGTACAACGGAGCCACCGCCTATCGGCCGGACTTCGACAATTGGCTCGCCGCGCGGGCGGTCGACGCCGGGGCCACCTTGATCTGTTCGACCACGGTCACCGGTTTGTTGCGCGACGATGCGGGCCGGGTGGTGGGCATCTCCACCGATCGACCCGACGGCGACCTTCGGGCCCGGGTCGTCGTCGCCTGCGACGGAGTCAACAGTTTCCTCGCCAAGTCGGCCGGTCTCTACCCGCACACCGACGCCGCGAACTTCACCCTCGGGGTGAAAGAGACGCTCGCGTTACCCAAGGAGGTCATCGACGAACGTTTCGGGGTGCGCGACAACCAAGGCGTCGACATCGAGATCCTCGGCGGCACGTCGGGCGTCAACGGGGGCGGGTTCATCTACACCAATCTCGACACGGTGGCCCTCGGCGTCGTGCTGAAGCTCCCCAAATTGGCCGCACAGAAAGCCCGACCCGAGCAGATCATCGCCGAACTGAAACGACACCCGGCCATCAGCCCGCTCGTCGAGGGGGCCGAGGTCAAGGAGTATTCGGCGCACGTGATCCCCGAGGCCGGCCTCGACATGATGCCGACGATGGTCACCGACGGAATGCTCGTCGCCGGCGTCGATGGCTCCGGCCGCACTGCGACCGGCGTACATGCCGCTGGCCATCGCGAAGTTCACGCCCTCGAGCCAGATGCCCGCGGCCAGACACAGTGCCGCGGCGTCGGCGGCGACGAGCAGTCCGTCGGTGGCCAACGGCGGCATCATGTCGAGGCCGGCCGCGGGGGTCCCGGGCGCCGCCTACTCCA
>JBJTFY010000224.1:0-2134 GCA_046093625.1 Actinomycetota bacterium | reverse complement strand
TCGATCAACCATGGATCGATGGTGGTCGCATCGTGATGTTGGAACCGCGACGACTGGCAGCGCGCGCGGCGGCCCGGCGACTGGCGTCACTGATCGGCGAGGAACCGGGCGGGTTGGTGGGCTACCAGACGCGCGACGAACGCCGTATCGGAGCGAACACGCGCATCGAAGTGGTCACCGAGGGCATTCTCACGCGTCGCCTGCAGAACGATCCGAGCCTCACCGGAACCGCGCTGGTGATCTTCGACGAGGTGCACGAGCGCAATTTGCCCACCGATCTGGGCTTGGCGTTGGCCCTCGACGCGCGTCGCTTGCTGCGACCCGATCTGCGCGTGCTCGCGATGTCGGCGACCGCCGACACCAAGGGATTGCTGCGCGTGCTGGGCGACGACACTCCGGTGATCACCAGCGACGGTCGACAGTTCCCCGTCGACGTGAAGTGGGCGCCCATGGGCAAACAACAACGACTGGACGACGCGGTGGTGGACGTGGTCGGTCGCGCGTTGCTCGACGACGACGGCGACGGGTGGGTGTTCATGCCCGGCATCGCCGAGATCATCCGCGTGGTGCAGGGTTTGGAAGGACGCGTGCCGACGAACGTGGACGTGTATCCGTTGGCGGGGGCGTTGTCGCTGGCCGATCAGGATCTGGCGCTGGCCCCGTCGCCGTCGGGTCGGCGTCGCGTGGTGGTGAGCACCGACATCGCCGAAACCAGCCTCACGGTCGACGGCGTCAGCATCGTGATCGACGCCGGCCTCGCTCGCGCGCCGCGCTTCGACCAACGGACCGGGATGACGCGCCTCGTCACCGTTCCCACCTCGCGGGCTTCGGCCGAGCAACGCGCCGGACGCGCGGGACGATTGGGGCCCGGTGTCGCCTACCGGTTGTGGAGCAAACTCGAGCACGGCACCCGTCGAGCGCATCTCGAGCCCGAGATCACGATGGTCGATCTGTCGGGACTCTTGCTGGAAGTCGCAGCGTGGGGAACGGCGATCGACGACCTCCGATTCATGGATGCTCCACCGACTGGTGCCGTGAAGCAAGCCGCCGAGTTGCTCACCATGCTCGGCGCGTTCGACCCCGAAGGTCGTCCGACCGAGGCCGGTCGTCGCATGCTCCGTCTGCCGGTGCACCCCCGACTCGCGCGCATGATCGGCGAGTGCGCCGACAGCGATCGGGGCCTGGCGTGCGCGTTGGCCGCCCTGCTCGACGATCGCGACGTCATGCGCGGGCGACCCGACGACCTTCCCGTCGACATCGCATTGCGGGTGCAGATGTTGACGGGTGAGATCCACGACGATCGCGCCGACCGCCGCGGGACGGCTCGGGTGCGCGAGCGGGCCGAGGACCTCTCGCGCCGCACGGGAACGCGACTCGACTGGAGCGACGTCGACTCCGAACACTGCGGACGAGTTCTGTTGTTGGCCTACCCCGACCGACTCGCCATGCGACGCCAGCCAGGGCAGTACCAACTGCGCACGGGTTCGGCGGCGTGGTTCCGTCCCACCGACGCATTGGCCCACGAGGCGTTCGTGGTGGCCGCCGATCTGGACGGTGACCGCAAGAACGCGCGTGTTCGTTCGTGCGCCCCGGTGGATCGAGCGGCCATCGCCCGCGTGTTGCACGACGACGTGGTCGACGAGACGACGGTGACGTGGGACAAGGAGCGTCGCGACATTGTGGAACGCGTGGTGGTGCGTCTCGACAAGATGCGCTTGAGCGAGGAGACGCGCCGACCCTCGCCCGGTGATGCCGCCGTCGACGCGTTGATGGAACGCGTCGTGTCCACGCGACTGGCCGAGTTGCCGTGGGGCCACGCCACCGGCGAACTGCGGGCGCGGGTGAACTTCCTTCGCCGCGAACTGGGCGAGACGTGGCCCGACTGGAGCGACAAGACGTTGCTGTCCTCCATCGACGAGTGGTTGCGCCCGTATCTGGTGGGCATGACGTCGGTGGCAGAAGTGAAGTCGCTCGACCTGGCGATGTTGTTGCGTTCGCATTTGCCGTGGCCCGAGGGCGCGCGTCTGGACGAACTGGCCCCGTCGCGCATCGAGCTGGCCTCGGGTCGCACGTTGGCCTTGGACTACGCCACCGCCGTCGCCGACGGTCGCGTGCCGTTGGTGTTGCACCTGCT
>JBJTFY010000223.1:0-14666 GCA_046093625.1 Actinomycetota bacterium | reverse complement strand
GCGTGGAGATGTCGTTCGGACCGGACGCGGTGGTGGACAGGGAAGGGATCGTAGACGCGCGCCGTGGTAGGCAAGGACCCATGAACGTCGTCGATGGGTCGGGCGAACTCGTCGATCACGTGGACGCCCTCGACACGGTGATCGGTGTCGTGACGCGTCGACGCATGCGGCATGAACGCTTGCGACACCGGGCGGTGTTCGTCGCGGTGTTCGACGAATCCGGACGACTGCTGGTGCATCGGCGGTCGACGTCCAAGGACGTCTGGCCCGGATGGTGCGACATCGCCGTTGGTGGGGTGGTCGCCAGCGGGGAGAGCTACGAGGCGGCTGCCCGTCGGGAAGTCGCCGAGGAGATCGGTGTCGACGTCGAACCGGTGCCCATCGACGGCGGGGTGGCCCGGCCGTACGACGACGACGTGGTGAGTCTGCTCGGGCGGTGCTTCCGTGTGACGCACCCGGGGCCGTTCCGATTCACCGACGCAGAGGTGGACGAGGCGTGGTGGTCGACCGGTGCGGAGTTGTCCGAGCGACGGCTCGGCGAGCCCTTCCTGCCCGACAGCCTCGCGTTGCTGCTTCCCCTCCTCGAACTCTGACGACGTTCCGCCCGTCGATCGTCCGGCGCACGGAGATCCACGCCCACCCCGACGAGGAGGTGCACGACATGACGAATCACACGACGGGGATCATCGGTGCCGATCCCGATCAACTCGGGTCGCTCGGGGCGACCCTTCTCCATCAGCAGGACGTCGTGGAGGGGGTGATGGCCACCGTGAACACCGCTTTGCAGGCGACGGCGTGGACGGGTCCGGCCCGCTCGGCGTTCGAATCCGAGTGGCAAGGCGGCTTCCGCGTGGCGTTGCAACGACTGGCGGCGGCGTTCTCCGCTTCGGGTCGTGAGTGTCAGGCCCGCGCCGACGAGCTCCGGCGTGTGATGGGAATGGGCTGAACCTCTACGCTGAGGGCGTGATTCGCGTCGAGTTCACCATCGAGCCGTTCGTGGAGGGGCATCCCGGTCCGCACGTGCTGGCCGCGGTCGACGCCGTCGAGAAGCACGGCATCACGGTGGAGTTCGGGCCGTTCGCCTCCGAGTTCGCGGCTGACGACGTCGCGGCATTGGCGGCGGTGGCCTCGCTCACCTCGGCGGCGTACGCCAACGGTGCGACCCACGTGAACATCCATCTCGAAAAGGTGTCCGCGTGAGCCCCACCCCCGCACGCACGTCGCATCCTCTGCTCTCGGCGATCACCCCGTTGATCGACACCCTCGGATGCACGTTCGTCGACGAGTCCGAACGCGAGGCCTCCGACGTCCCCATCGTGGTCGATGGCGAGGTGGTGGCGATCGTTCGACTGCCCGTTCTCCACGGCGCGCTCGAGCGCCTCATCGACGCGGTCGAGAGGGAGATGGGTGCGCGCCTGCCCGACATGAATCGCGAGCAGAAGCAGTTGGCGATCCGTCTCCTCGACGAGCGGGGTGCCTTCACGCTCCGGCGAGCGGTCGAGGACGTGGCCGACGCGATGGGCGTTTCACGGATCACCGTGTACAACTATCTCAACGCGATCCACCGCTGATCAGCCGAGCGGGAGGTAGTCCTCGAGGTTCCCCACGGTGAATCCCTCGGCGGCCAGACGCGCCTCGAGTGCGACGAGGTTGTCGTAGAGATCGTTCCGGAAATGCGTCAGAAAGACGTCGCCCGGCTGGAGAGCGGGGCGATGGGCGAGATCGACGTTGCCCTCCCACAACTCTGAGTTCCAGGTGAGCACGACGTTGATCCCGCAACTCCCCGCGGCCCGCAGGGTGGTGTCGTCCCACGAGCCGTACGGCGGACGGAAGAGATGGCCCGCGCCACCGAACGTCTTTTCGATCAGGCCCTTCATGCCGCAGATCTGTCGGCGCTGCTCGTCGTAGCCGACCCCCTTCAACTGGGGGTGCGAGAGCGTGTGCGAGCTCACGTTCCCGCCGGCGGCGAAGATCTGCGCGAAGTAGAGCGGATCCTCGTTGAACTCGCCCGAGACCAGAAAGAGCGTGGCGGGCCAACGGTGTGCGACCAGGAAGTCCATCACGCGTTGGTCCTTCACCTGTCCGTCGTCGATGGTCAGGAAGACGACCTTGTCGGTGGTGTCGACGTGGTTGATCTTGATGGCGGTCCCGTTGTCGATACGGATCGGCGCGACCGAATAGCTGGGGAACGGCGGTTCGGTGGTGGTCGTTGTGCTCGTGGTGGTGGTCGTCGTGGTGGTGGTCGTCGTAGTAGGGGCGACGGTGGTGGTCGTGGAGGGGTACGTCGTCACGGCCGTCGTCGCGCCGTCGTCATCCGCGCATCCGGCCGGGATCACGGCGATGCCCACCAGCACGGCGGCCGCGACGATGGACCGGGTGAGCGGTCGACGGAGTAGAACGGTGGACATGACGGGGTCAACTCTAGGGTCGCGACGCTTCGACCTGATCGCCTTCGATGCCGACGACACCTTGTGGCATTCGGAGGACGGTTTCCATGCCGCCGAGTCGGCCTTCGTGACGCTGGTGAACCCTTTCGTGCCCGCCGGGGTCGACACCATGGCGGCACTCACCGCGACCGAACGCGCGAACCTGACGACCTACGGATACGGCGTCAAGGCCTTCGGCCTGTCGATGATCGAGGCGGCGATCTCGGTCACCGGGGGACGGGTGACGACCGAGGTGCTCGAGCGCCTGTTGACGATCGTTCGTGATCTCCTGACGGCCCCCGTGCGGCTGTTGCCCGGAGTGGCCGAGGTGGTGATCGACCTGGCGCGTGATCATCGGGTGGCGTTGATCACCAAGGGTGATCTCGTTCATCAGACCAGAAAGATCACCACCAGCGGGATCGATCACCTCTTCGAACACGTGGAGGTGGTGCTCGAGAAGGACGGCGAGACCTACCGGGGTTTGTTGCGGGAGTTGGACGTCGACCCCGACCGGTTCTGCAAGGTGGGCAACGCCGGCAAGAGCGACGAGTTGCCGGTGCTGGAGATCGGTGGTTCGGCGGTTCACGTGCCGTATCACGTGTTGTGGGAACTCGAGAAGGCCCCGCACCCGGCCGATCACGCCGGGTTCATGGAGGCACGCGACATCTCCGAGGTCCCGGGACTCGTCCGCTGAGACGGTCCATGACCGTCAGAATCGACCGATTCCCGGCACAATAGGGGTCGAATGTCCGGTATCCACTCGCTCCTGTCCACCCTGAACCCCACGCCCGAACAGCCGATCTCGGCTCAAGAGGCGATGTCGCGTCCGCTGCTGGTGGTGTTGGTGGTCATCGGGGCATTCGTCGTGACGCGACTGTCGCACGTGGTATTCCGACGCATCGTGCGGTTCGTCTCCAACCGCAGCCTGGCCCATCCGACGCGATGGTGGAAGACCCCCGCGCGCTACAGCGAACTCGAACACGGCGAGGTGGGTGAGAACCGTCGTCGCCAGCGGGTCGACGCGGCGTCGCGCATGCTCCACCACCTGTTCGCCGTCGTGCTCTGGATCGGCGTGGTGATCGCGGTGTTCCACATCCTCGAGCTCGACGCGGCGTTCTTCTTGTCGAGTGCCGGATTCATCGGGGCCGGTGTGGCCATCGGTGGTCAGCACAAGGTGAACGATTACCTCACCGGCCTCTCGGTGTTGCTCGAGGATCGATACGGCGTGGGCGACGAGGTGGAGGTGAGCGGCGCGCTCGGTAACGGCGTGCGCGGGGTGATCGAACACATCGGTCTGGTCTCGACCCGCCTGCGCGACGGGTACAGCACCATCCATCTTCCCCACACCGCGTTGCTGTCGGTGCGCAACCTCAGTCAGGAGCCCGTCGAGACGCGGCTCGCCATTCAGGTTCCGGTCGATCAACTGCCTCCGGACGCGGCATCACGTGCGGCGGCGACCATTCGCGAGTTGGCTGGTTCGCCGAACCTCACCGAAGTGATGTTGGTCGACGACGCGATGATGACCACCCCGATCGCCGGCAACGATCAGGTCGAGGTGAAAGTACGCACGACGCGCCCCCTGACCCCCCATGAGCGCGAGACGTTGGTGCGACGCACCGAGGAGAGGCTGTCGGCCCAGGATTCCTGAATTGGAGGTCGTATCGCGCCACCTAATGTGGGCGCATGTACGAGCCCACCTTCGAATCCCTGTCGACGCATCCCGTTCCGCGGTGGTTCCTCGACGCGAAGTTCGGCATCTTCTCCCACTGGACGGTGGGTTCGGTGCCCTCGTTCGCTCCGACGGGCAAGGATCCGTTCACGCTCGCCCGCGAAGAAGGTGAAGCGAAGGCCTTCAGCCACACGCCCTACGCCGAGTGGTACTGGAACTCGATCAGTATCCCGGGCTCGCCGGCGGCCGAACATCACGCCAAGGTGTGGGGCAACTGCGAGTACGACGTGTTCGTCGACAAGTTCCTCGAGGCGGCCAAGGCCTGGGACCCGTCGCGTTGGCAGAAGATGCTCGCCGCGTCGGGGGCCAAATACTGCGTGATGGTGACGAAGCATCACGACGGGGTGTTGCTGTGGCCCTCCGACACGCCCAATCCGCACCGCGGTGCGGCGTGGTCGTCGCAACGCGATCTGGTGCGGGAGTGCGCCGATGCCGCGCGCGCTGCCGGACTGCGTTTCGGGGTGTACTACTCCGGTGGCATCGACTGGACGTTCCAGGGTCTGGGCATCGACGGCTGGGGGAAGTTGTACGCGGCGATTCCGCAGGACCGTGACTACCACGAGTACGCCGATGCGCATTGGCGCGAGTTGATTCGCAAGTACCAACCCGACGTGCTGTGGAACGACATCGGCTACCCCGGTTTCGGGGCGGGCTGCGCCCAACTGATGGCCGACTTCTACAACGAGAATCCCGAGGGCGTCGTGAACGACCGCTTCGACTTCCTCGGGGTGATGGGCGGTCGCTCCCATGCCGATTTCACGACCCCCGAGTATTCGACCGAACCCGTCGACCGCAACCGTCCCTTCGAGGTCACCCGGGGAATCGGCACGAGTTTCGGCTATCTCGAGGCCGAGGGAGAGCACACCTACATGCCGATACCCGAATTGATCCGCATGTTCGTCGACATCGTGGCCGACGGCGGAAATCTGCTGTTGAACTACGGCGCGATGCCCGGTGGCGAGATTCCGTGGGCCCAACAGATGCGACTTCTCGCCATGGGTCAGTGGCTCGACGTCAACGGCGCCGCGATCTACGCGAGTCGTCCCCACGAGGTCTCGCGTCTCGAGACGGGTGATGGCGATCCGGTGCGCCTCACGCGGGGGGCCGACGGCGCGACCTACGCGATCGTGTGCGGACGTCCGCAGACCGCCACGTTGCGCATCGACGGTCTACCGAGTGGTGACGTGCACCTGCTGGGTAGTCGCGCACGCTTGCGGCGCGACGGTGACAGCGTCGTTCTGCCCACGCGTCCCGACGACGCACCGGCGTTCACCCTGCGCGTCGGTTGATTCTCAGCGGCCCGAACGCACGTCGAGCCAGTCGCCCGTGCGTAGGTGAACGAGTTCGGCCCGCCCGGCGATTCGACGGGCGGTACCGGCGTCACCGCCACTCACGAAGTAGAGGCTCTTCTGCCACCACGACATGTCACGACGGGGATCGGTCGCCGTGGGCACCAGTGCGCGGGCTCCGCACGCCAGGGCCGCCGCCGCACTCCGCTTGGGGCCGGCGGTGACCGGCAGCACGACGGCCATCACCGACTGCGTCGGGCACACCACGACGTCGACCGGTCCGCGCCGCGCCACCCATTTGGCGGTCTCGACGGTGGGCTGGTGGGGTTCGATCCACAGTCGCCCACCGTCGCCGCCATCGACGTCGAGCGCCTCGATGAGCCAGCCGGTGGCGATGGCGCCGAGCGGCAATCCGCACTTGGTCGCGGTGACCCGCAGGGTTCCGCCCTCGCGGCACGCGACGTCGAACGATTCGCCGGGACGTCGCACGTGCGTGCTCGTGCTGCCGATCGAGCGGGCCGCCTTGGCGGCCTTGACGTTGCCGTGCACCGCGACGTCGGGAAGGGCGCGCAACGTCTCGGGACGCACGTGATCGTTCACCGACGTGCAGAGCAGTATCCCGGCGATCGTCGAGTTCTCCCGCACCAGATCGCCGCGAGTGGTGAATCCGATGCCGTGTCGGCGATCGAAAGACCCGGTGATCGGCTGGTCGTCGAGCCACGGATCGATCAGGAGCGAACTGCCCCCGAACTGGACCTGCCAACTCTGGTAGTCGTCGAGTCGACGCAGCAGCATCACAACTCTCCGGAAGCGGGCGAGTGCGTGGAGGTCGATTGCACGGTGACGAACGACGTCGCCACGACGTCGGCCGACGAGTTGGCGATGCGCACCTCGTACAGACCCTCTTCCACTCTCCAGACGCCGGCCGCACTCGACTCGACCACGGTGCGTTCACCGGTGACCTGTGGCCGTAGACGGCCCCGGTACGAATCGCCCGGGTCCCAGTGCGCGAACGCCCGGAGACCGAGGGCGAACT
Source organism: Actinomycetota bacterium (assembly GCA_046093625.1). Lineage (GTDB taxonomy): Bacteria > Actinomycetota > Acidimicrobiia > Acidimicrobiales > Ilumatobacteraceae > Casp-actino8. The sequence continues at coordinate 8,186 of JBJTFY010000223.1, read as the reverse complement.
CCACCACGGTGCCGGCGCCGGGAGGGAGGTGCACCTTGCGGAACGCCTTGAGTTCCTGCGGCGGGCGGTGAACCGACGTCTGCAACGGGGCGACGTAGAGCTGCACGACGTGTGAACCGGACCGATCACCGGTGTTGCGCACCTCGACGCGCACCGTCACCCGGGCCGAAGGGTCGTCGGCGAAATCGACGACGTCGCGTTCGAGGTCGGGCGCACCAACGTCGAAGGTGGTGTACGACAATCCGTGACCGAACGGATAACGCACCGGAAGGCCACGCGCCTCGTACCAGCGGTGTCCGATGAGCACACCTTCGCCGTAGCGAACACGGCCGTGTTCACCGGGGAAGTTGCCGAACGCCGGAGTGTGCTCGATGCGATGGGGGACGGTCGTCGGCAGGCGACCGCCCGGGTCGGCATCGCCGAACAACACGTCGAGGACCGCGTCGCTCATCTCTTGACCGCCGAACCACACCTGCATGACCGCCGGCACGGCGTCGGCCCAGGACATCTCGACCGGTGCCCCCGTGTTGACGAGAACGACCGTGCGGGGATTCGCCGCGGCGACCTCGCGGAACAATTCGGCCTGGCGTCCGGGCAATTCGAGCGAGTCACGATCGTGGCCTTCGCTCTCCCACTCGTCGGTCGTGCCCACCACGACGATCGCGACATCGGACTCGGCGGCCAGATCGACCGCGCGACGGATCGGATCGTCGGGTTCGATGTATTGCAGACCCACGCGCGCCCCGTGCATCCACTGGCGTTGCGAACCGTCGCACTCCAGCACGAACTCGTGTCCCACACCGGCGGTCAACTCGACGATCGCCGAGATCTCGACGCTGCCCATGCCGAAAAACGAATGGCCGCGTGGTGGGATCGTGGTCGCACCGTCGACCACGCACCGTCCGTCGACGAGCAACCGACACGGACTGACCTCGACCAACGACACGACGTACTGGCCACTCGTCTCCACGCGCACGACTCCGGTGGCCCGGAAGTGGAACGCCGACTTCGGCACGCCCTCGTCCTGACGACCCACCACCATGATGCGACCGTCGGCGCGATCGAGACGTACGAGTTCGGCGTCCGAACCGGGTGCACCGTCGTACACGACCACTTCGAAACCCGGCTCGCCCGAGGGGGTGCGCACCGACTGCGGGTCGATGATCGGGGTGGTCTTCTCGATGTTGCCGCCCGATTCGTGGCGCACCGTCACCTTCGCACCGACACGCCGTCGTAGGGCCTCGATGATGGGAGTGCGATGGTGGGGTTGTACCTCGGCCGAACCACCACCCATGATGCGCGCCCGCTCGGCGTTGGGACCGATGATCGCGATCGACCGCACACCATTGGTGACCAGCGGCAACAGGGGTGCCCCGATCGCACCCCGTCGGTCGACGACCGGCTCGTTTCGCAACAGCACGATGCCCCCCACCGCGGCCCGTCGGGCCAACGCGCGGTGCTCGGGAAGGTCGACCGCGACCGGCTCGATCTGTTCGTCGTCGAGTGCTCCGAGTCGGTCGAAGACCGACAGCAGAGTGCGGGTGGCGCGATTCAGATCGTGCTCGTCGACGCGGCCCTCGCGCACCGCCTGGGCGAGCACCGGTCCGTAGGCGCGCGGGGGCGCGGGCATCTCGAGGTCGAGGCCCGCCCGAGCCGCTCCCTCGGTCGTCGTCCCGGCGAACCAGTCGGTCACGACGAAACCCTCGAAACCCCATTCGTCGCGCAGCACATCTTGCAGTAGCCAGCGGTTCTCGGCGCAGTACTCGCCGTTCATGCGGTTGTACGAGGTCATGATGCCGAGCGAGCCGCCCTCGCGCACCGCGTATTCGAACGGCAGCATGTAGACCTCGCGCAGAGTGCGGTCGTCGATGACGCTGTCGATCGTCATGCGCTCGAACTCGGCGTCGTTCCCCACGAAGTGCTTGACGGTGGTGGCCACACCCTGAGACTGCACGCCCCGGATGAATGCCGCGGCGAGACGTCCCGACAGCACCGGATCCTCCGAGTAGCACTCGAAGGCGCGTCCGAACAGCGGAGAACGGTGGAGGTTCACGGTCGGCGCCAGCAGCACGCGCGCGTTCTTGGTCCGTGTCTGGTGCCCGAGGGCCCGACCGAGTTCCTCGAGGAGTTCGTGGTCGAACGTGGCCCCGAGCGACGTGCCGCAGGGGATGCACAACGTGGCCACCTGCCCGCCGATGCCCGGCGTGAAGGGACCGCGCGCACCGGCCGGTCCATCGGTGACGGTGACGGGTGGGATGCCGTGCTCGGGGATTGCGTTGGTGGTCCAGAGGGTCGCACCGGTGGTGATCGAGGCCTTCTGCTCGACCGTCATACGGGAGATCAGGTCGTCGATGTCGTGAGCCACGCCCTGATCTTGTCAGTTCACCGCCGTCGTGGGCGTCACGGAAAGGTTCAAACGCCGAATCGCGTGGCGCGAACGGCGGCGATGTCGGCCTCGGCCCCACGGAGCGCGACACGGGCTGCCGAGGCCCGACCGTAGATGAACAACACGAGTTCGCCGATGTCCCCGGCGACGTCGACGACGGGTTCGCCCCGGCGCACCGGGAAGGCGATGCCACCGGTCGGGGTCATCGTGAGACCGCACGGCGCCTTGCGGCCCATCAGTCGGGCGCCCCGCTCGAGCGATCGCAACAACGCCAGGTCGAGGTCGTCGTCGAGTCGCCGGACGTCCCAATCGGGTCCGGCCCGGCGCACGTCCTCGTGATGGACGAAAAACTCGAGGGTGTTGGTCAACGAGTCGACAGCGGGGATGCGCATCGGCGAGAGACGCGGCGGTCCGGAACGCACCCGGGCGACGGTCTCCCGCCAGTCACGGGCGGCGATCCGACGTCGCACGCGCTCGCCCCGCGGTGCCAGACGCGCGATCAGGATTCCGGCCGCGGCATCGGGACGGGTCTCGCGGACGATGAGGTGCGCCGCGAGGTCACGGGTGGTCCAGCCCGCGCACAACGTGGGTGCGTCGGGGCCGACCTCCGACAGCAGATCGCACAGGGCGATCCGCTCGGCGCGGGCGTGGTTGGTCATCGTTCGTCATCTTTCCACGGAACACCCGGGGGCCAGACGCCCACCCCGCCCGCCTGCACCAACAGTCCGGTGTGCGTGCGGTCGGCGTGGCGACTGCGCCAGGTGAGCATCCGCTGGGCCATCGCGAGCACCCGCGCCGGGTCGTCGACGAGGGTGCGCCACGTGGGATCGGTCGCGATGTCGAAGCACAGATGGGTGCCGTCGCCGAACTGCACGTACGCGGTGTCGAGCGTGCGATGCACCGCGAGGTTGCACTCCTCGAGGCGACGGTCCCAGGGCCACGGGTTGGCGTCGAGGGGGATCAGGGCGTAGCGCCAGTCGAACTCCCACGACGCGCCGTCGCGCCACACCGGAGGTTCGTCGCCGTCGAGGAACGGGGTGAGGGGCAGACCGTCGCACTGGCGCGGCACCTCGAGTCCCCAGAGATCGGCCAACGTGGGGAGCACGTCGACGCTCTCGGTGAAGCGCTCGATCGTCGTACCGTGCGTCACCGGGCGGCGCGGGTCGCGCACCACGAGGGGCACGTGGTGGCTCTCCTCGAACCAGGCGAGCTTCTGCAGCAGACCGTGATCGCCCAACTGTTCACCGTGGTCGGTCGTGAGGACGATGACGGTGTTCTCCCAGAGACCGAGGCGCTCGAGGGCGTCCCACAGTCGTCCCATCTCGGCGTCGACCGCGGTGATCATTCCGAAGTACTGCGCTCGCAACCGGGCCATGTCGTCGGCGTCGGCCGGTGCACGCACTCCGTCGAGTCCGAGCAACAGATCGTGGAAGGGGTGGCGGTCGTGAGCCGGCGTGATCGGTGTGCCGACCGTGGCCGGGTCGTACATCGTCGCGTACTCGCCGGACGCCGAATACGGGGGATGGGGCCGTAGGTAACTCGCGTGGACGAACCACGGCTCGTCGGTCGGTCGTCGTTCGATCCAGTCGATCACGCGGTCGGTCATGAACGTCGAGACGCTCATGTCGGTGGGACGCTCGTGCTCGGTGGCGAGGAGGTGGAGGTGACCGCGCGACACGTCGTGCCCGTGGGCGGCCAGATGGTCGACCCACGGTTGGTGAGGTCCGCTCATGTCGAGCACCCAGTCGAATCCGGGCAGGAGTCCTTCGTACGACGACAGTCGGGGGTCCTCGGGTCCGCTCGTCACCCGGGGGTCGATCGACTGGTCGGTGTAACCGAACAGCGCGGGCGCATAACCCGCGCGCCGCGCCACGAGGGCGACATTGTCGAATCGGTGATCGAGTGGAGTGCCGTTGGCGACCACGCGATGGTTCATCTGGTACATGCCCGTGTACAAGCCGGCCCGGCCCGGCCCGCACGGCGTCGACTGTGTGTAGTGGCGGGCGAAGCGCACCCCGTCTCGGGCCAGCCGATCGATGTGGGGCGTGCGCACGACGGGATGACCGGCGACCGACAGAGCGTCCCCGCGGAACTGGTCGAGGGTGATCAACAACACGTGAGGGCGAGGCACCCCGACAGCCTGCCACGCTCGGCGGGTACACCGATAGTGATGCCCCGACTGGCCCGACACACCCCGGCAGTACGGTGATCCTCGTGAGTACGACGTCCGACTTCCTGCGCACCCTTCGTCGGGTCGCATCCGCCGTGTTGGTCGCGACGTCGTGCATCCTGATCGTTCCGGGCGTCCCGGTCACTCGGGCCGCCCCCGCGGCCGGCAGTTACATCGTCACCTTCGCCTCGGCGGCCGACCTCCAGCGCTTCGTCGCGTCCGCACCGACCCAGGGCCTCGCCATCACCCAAGTGCTCGATTCGGTCTTCAACGGTGTCGTCGTCCAACTCGACTCCGTGCAACTGCGCCGCATACGTGGTTTCGGGCGGGTGATGCGCATCGAGCCGAACCAGGTGGTCAAGACATCCGACGTGCCGCCCTCATGGGGTCTCGACCGCATCGATCAACGCGGCCTCCCTCTCGACAACTCCTTCGGTCCTCCGCCGCAGTGGGGCCAAGGTGTCACGGTGTACGTCGTCGACACCGGCGTCAACCGCAACCACTCCGAGTTCACGGGCCGGTTGGCACCGGGCTTCGACGTGGTGAACCCGTCGGGCAACGCCGACGACTGCAACGGTCACGGCACCCACGTGGCTGCCACCGTGGCCGGCGCCACCTTCGGTGTGGCCCGCGCGGCCACCATCGTGCCGGTGCGGGTGCTCGACTGTCTCGGTGGCGGAACCACGGCCGGGGTCATCTCCGGTCTCGACTGGGTGGTCGAACACCATCAGGCCGGCGTGCCCGCCGTGCTCAACATGAGCCTCGGGGGCGGATACTCCGCGGCCCTCAACACCGCCGTCGATCGGGTGGTCGCCGATGGGGTGACCGTGGTGGTCGCCGCCGGCAACGAGAACGCCGACGCGTGTCGGCGTTCGCCTGCTTCGGCGGCCTCGGCGATCACCGTTGGCGCCACCACCTCGTCCGACACGCGGGCGAGCTATTCGAACATCGGTCCGTGCCTCGACCTGTTCGCCCCGGGGTCGTCCATCGTGAGCGCATGGATCGGCGGTAGCCAATCCATCAACACGTTGTCGGGAACTTCGATGGCCTCTCCCCATGTCGCGGGGGCGGCGGCGGCGTTCCTGAGTGCTTGGCCTGCGGCCGCTCCGTCGGCTGTGGCGTCCGGGGTGTTGTCGAGCGCGACCGTCAACGTCGTGAGCGACGGCGGTGGTGGCTCGCCGAACGGATTGTTGTACGTCGACCCCCAATGGTTGCCCGGCACCACGAATCCACCGCCGTCGAGTGGTGCCCCCTTGCCCACCTCGCCGTCGACCGCGCCCACCACGGTCACCACGTCTCCGGCTCCCGTGCCTCCGACGTTGCCCATCACCCGCCCTACGCGTCCACCGTGGGTGCCCCCCTCCACCTTCCCGCGCCCGACGTCGCCACCCACCACGGTGCGTCCGCCGAGTCGGCCCTTCATTCCGCAGATCGAATCGGTCGTGGCCGGTGATCGTTCGGTGACGGTGTCGGCGTCGTTGGCCGGGTACAGCGGGCAGGTGTACACCACGATCACGTTCACGTCGTCGCCCAGTGGTCGTTCGTGCACGGTCGAAGTCACCGGGTCACGCGGTAATTCCTGCACCGTGTCGGGCCTCACCAACGGCACGACCTACACGTTCACCGCCGTGGCCGAGAACGCCGGCGGTTCGTCGAGCACCTCGTCGCGATCCGACGCGGTCACCCCCGCCGATCCGAATCGGGTGCCCGGCGTTCCCTCCGGTCCCGCCGCCAGTGTCGACCGCTATTCGCGCACGACCGTGGTGCTCACCTGGAATCCTCCGCGTGACAACGGTGCGGTGGTCGCCGAGTACCGCATCGAATACCGCCGCAACAACGGGTACGGCGGGAGCGATCAGGGAATCGCGACGAACCGCCACGAGATCCGGTATCAGCGCAAGGGCGACGTGATCACGTTCCGTGTCCGCGCCTGCAACACGCGCGGTTCGTGCAGCTCGTGGAGCGATTGGTCGAACGGCGCCGTGGTGGGCTGAACGGCTCAGTCGTTCAGGACGTATTCGTAGCGTCCGTCGCGATCGACGCGTCGCATCTCACCACCGAGTCGGAGGTGCTCGAGGTGGGCGAACGTCTCGCTGTCGGCCATGCCGCCTTGGGCCCGCGGTGAGAAGAGGTGACGCGACATGTCCATCACCGTCATCGGGCGGTCCTCCTCGATGGCGGCGTCACGCAACTTCTGCAAGCGGCCGAGGTGATGCTCCTTGATGTCGAGGGCCCGACCGGCCAGATCGGTGAACACGTCGCCGTGTGCCGGTAGGGCCTTGGTCACCTGGGGGCCGAAGCCGGCCACCTTGTCGAGCGAGTCGAAGAACAATTTCAGTGGGTCGCGAGCGCGCATCAGCCCGTGTTCGGGATCGAACAGGCACAGGTGATCGGCGGTGTGGCCGGGTGTGTGGACCGCGACCCATTCGCGTCGCGCGAACCGGAACGTCTCGGCGTCACGCAAACGCACCGTGGGCTTGGGCAGATGCAACAGGCGTGGGATCCGCCGGGCCACGGCCATGCGGGCACGCCGGCGCCACGGCACCTCCATGCTCGGCCCGCCCCACGGCGGAGGGTCCCACGGTCGGCGCACCGGCGGACGGTCGGACAACTCGTCGACGGCGACCGGGTCGTCGAGATCGACATCGTCGGGCTCGCTCGGGTCCCAGAACACCCGGAATCGTTCGTGGGTGACGATGTCACAACCGGTTTCGGCCCGCAGCCAATAGGCGCCGCCGAAGTGATCGGGGTGACTGTGGGTCACGATCACGGTGTGCACGTTCTTCAGCGGCACGCCCACCAGGTCGAGACGCTTGCGCACCATGGCGAAACTGTTCTTGTCGGGAAGGCCGGGGTCGACGACGGCCACGCCGCGCTCGTCTTCGAGCACGTACATGTTGACGTGACCGAGACCGGGAATGGAGATGGGCAATTGGGTACGTAGAACCCCGGGGGCGATCTCGAGGATCTGGTCGCTGGCCGGTTGCTGCTCCTGCTTCATCGGTCGGGGTGCGATGTCGGCCACGACGAGAGGGTAGTTGCGGGGGCCGTCAGCCACCTACCCGGGCCGTCAGGTCTCGGGGGCGATGAAGATCTTCTCGCGGTAGAAGCGCAATTCGGCGATGCTCTCGTGAACGTCACCGAGCGCCCGATGATTGCCCGCCTTGAACGGCCGTTTGTTGTCGGTGCCCGGATACCAGCGCTTCACCAGTTCCTTGATCGTGCTGACGTCGACGTTTCGATAGTGAAGATGGTGTTCGATCTCGGGTAGGTAGCGGGCGAGAAAGCGTCGGTCGGTGCCGATCGAGTTTCCGCACAGCGGAACGGTCCGTGCCTCGGGGACGTGGCTCTTGATGAAATCGAGGGTGAGTCGTCCGGCCTCGGCGAGGTCGACTCGTGACGCCTTGATGGCATCGAGCAGACCCGACTTGGTGTGCATGTCGACGACGAAGGGGTCCATGGCAGCCAGAACGTGGTCGGGTTGGTGGATGACGATGTCGGGGCCCTCGGCCACCACCACCAATTCATCGTCGGTGACGATGGTGGCGATCTCGACGATCACGTCCGTGTCGGGGTCGAGCCCCGTCATCTCGAGTTCCTTCCTCACCCACGCGCCCGCGACCCTACGAC
>JBJTFY010000222.1:0-2082 GCA_046093625.1 Actinomycetota bacterium | reverse complement strand
CCCCCACGCGTTCGATGGTCTCCCGCACGAGGCGCTCACGATCGGCCGGCACCTGCAGATCGGTGGCGACGGCGATCGACCCGGGCAACTCGTCAACCAGCGAATGCAGACGGTCGGCCCGGCGCGCGGCCAGCACCACGGTGGCCCCCACCGCGTGCAGCACCCGGGCGAAGTGGACGCCCAAACCGGACGAAGCGCCGGTGACGATGGCGACCCGACCGTCGAGACGGAAGATCGACAACGGATCGGGCGAGGAGGAAGTCGAGGACATTCCGCAAGGCTAGAGCGAGCGACCCGTCGGTGTGCCACGATGACCGCATGGGCGCGCGTCATGTGGTGTTGGTTCACGGGGCGTGGCACGGGGCATGGTGTTGGTCGGCGTTGCAAGCCGAACTCGATCGTCGTGGGGTACCGAGCATCGCCATCGACCTACCCGGCCACGGCGCATCCACCGCTCCGTTGACCGATCTGCACGGTGACGCGCGATGCGTGGTCGAGACCCTCGAGGTGTTGCGCAAACGAGGGGTCGACGACCCGGTTCTCGTGGGCCACTCGTACGGTGGAGCCGTGGTCACCCAGGCGGCGGCGTGGCACACCGCGGTCGCGCACCTCGTGTACGTCGCCGCGTTCGCCTTGAACGACGGTGAGAGCGTGATGAGCGCGCTGTTCTCGTTCCCGCCGGCATCGGTCGGACTGCAGTCCGCCATGATCGGCCGCGACGACGGCACCTCGGTGCTCGATCCGATGGCGGCCAAGGCGGCTCTGTACGGCGACTGTGATCCGGTGGCGGCCGACGCGGCGTTGGCCCGCCTGTCTCCGCAACCCGGCGCGACGATGACGCAGGCCGTCGTCGGCGCCCCCCGCGAGCGAATCGCCTCGACGTACGTTCTGTGCTCCCGCGACGATTCGGTGCATCCCGATCACCAGTCGACGATGGCGGCCCGCTGCGACGAGACGGTGCGTCTCGACACCGACCACTCCCCCTTCTTGTCGATGACCCGTGCGACCGCCGACATCCTCGAAGGAATCGCCCGACGATGAAGGTGCGTGTCGGCTACGGATTCGGGGTGCGCACGAACCTCAACGACGAGGGGTTCTCGCGCGTCGTCGACGCCCTCGAGAGTCTGCGCTTCGACAGCCTCTGGTTGAGCGAACGCATCGGTGGTGAGGCGCCCGATCCGCTGGTGGGCATGGCGTTCGCCGCCGGTCGCACGACGCGCCTGAAGTTCGGAATGAGCGTGATGGTGTTGCCCGGACGCAACCCGGTGGTGCTGGCCAAGGAGCTGGCCACACTCGACCGACTCTCGGGCGGACGGCTGTTGCCGGCCTTCGGCCTCGGCGTGGCCGATCCCCACGAACAACAGGCCTTCGGGGTGGCCCGTGAAGAACGCGCCAAGCGATTCAACGAGGCGCTCGCGGTGATCCGAGCGTGCTGGACCGAGGAGACCGTCACGCATCACGGCGACTTCTTCCATTACGACGCGTTGCGGGTGTTGCCCAAGCCCCGTCAGTCGCCGCCCGACATCTGGCTGGGCGGTATCGCGCCGAGTGAGTTGAAGCGAGTGGGCCGACTGGCTGATGGTTGGCTGCCGAGTTTCGTCACCCCGGCCGACGTGGAGAAGGGTCGCGTCGAGATCGAGCGCGTGGCTCGTGAACACGATCGCGAGATCGAAGCCGAGCACTTCGGTGCGTTGATCCCCTACGCGCACGGCCCGTTGCCCGATGCCTTGGTGGCCGGATTACGCCAACGACGACCCGATCTCGACGACGTCTCCGAACTGGTGCCCCGGGGATGGGCCGAACTTCAGCGGATGATCCGACGCTTCGTCGACGTGGGGTTCTCGAAGTTCGTCGTACTCCCCATCGTCGAGCCGAGATCCGCCGACGAGTGGGTCGACCACCTCGGCGTGGCGGCCGGCGAACTGCTCCCGATGCAGACCTGAGTGGTGCGACTCAGACGAACGGCGTCAACCAGGCGTGCACGTTGCGGCCGATTGCCACGATGTCGTAGCCGCCCTCCTGCAACACGACCGTGGGCACACCGAGCTGCTTCACGACTTCGCCGCACCGTCGCTAGCCGTC
>JBJTFY010000221.1:0-2667 GCA_046093625.1 Actinomycetota bacterium | reverse complement strand
GACCTGCCCGGTCTGGCCGACCAGACCAAGCGCCTGTCGACGGCGGCTCGCGAAGGAAAGTTGGCGCTCGGTGAACTCGAGGGTGGAACGTTCTCGGTGAGCACACTCGGCATGTTCGGGGTCGACGGATTCACGCCCGTCATCAACCCGCCCAACACCGCCATTCTCGGAGTCGGGCGTCTGCGCGACGACGTGGTGCTGGGTGCCAAGGGCAAGCCCGCCACCGTCAAGCGCATGACGCTCAGCCTCACCTGGGATCACCGGGTCTTCGATGGCGCCCCGGCCGCCCAGTTCTGCAAGTCGATCGTCGATCTGTTGTCGGATCCCGCGGCGCTGAATTCCTGAACCTCAGCCGCGGGCGGCGTCGAGCACCGGAAGGAACTTCTCGGGAATCGACACCCAGTCGTCGGGCGACTGGATGCCGGACCAGAAGTTGTGCTCTATGCACACGTCGGCGAAGCCAGCTTCCCGTGCGGCCACCGCATCGGCGACGAGCGCCGCCATGTTGTCGCCATCGGCGGGCGGTCCACCCGACGGGGCCTGCACGAACGAGCGGTAGTACACCTCGAGACCAGCCCGCCCGGCATCGCGCTGGGCGTCCATGGCGGCGACCATTTTCTGGACTCGCGAGATCGGCAGACCCGCGGGATTCCAGGCGTCGAACCATCTCGCGGTGCGCTCGAGGCCCTGTGCCGACCACATGCCGCTCAACAACTTCGGGCGTCGACCGGCGTACGGCTTGGGGTTCACGCACGACGACGGCACGTCGAAGAAGTCGCCGGCGTGCGACACCGGGTCGGCGCCCCAACAGGCGAGCAACGCGGGAATGAAGTCGTCGATGCGACGTCCGCGCTCGGTGATGTCGGTGCCCGAGGCGACGTGCTCCTCGGCACTCCACCCCACCCCGAGTCCGACGATCAGGCGACCCTTCGACATCTGATCGATGGTGGCGAGACGCTGGGCGAGCGGCACCGGCCAGTGGTTGCCGGCGACAAGGATGCTCGTACCCAACGCGACGTTGCTCGTGACACCGGCCACGAAGGCCAGGGTCTCGGTGGGCGCCCACACCGACTTGTACTGGTCCGGCGGCAACATGTCCTTGCCGCCGTAGCCGCGTGTCGGAGCAAGGGCGTACATGAAGTGGTCCTGCACCCACAAACCCGAATACCCGAGTCGGTCGGCGCGCCGGGCGAACTCCTCGACGACCTCGACGGTCACATGGGGTCCGAGTTGGGGAAGACACAAACCGACTCCGGTCACGGCAGGAATCCTTTCACGACTGCGCGAACCCTCAGGGGTTCACGATGCGGGCGACGTCGACACCTCGACGGAACAAGTCCGAGAGTTCGGCGTCGGGCGTGTCGAGAATGGCGTCGATCCAACCGTGGACCCACTGTGCACCACCCTCGTTGCGACCGAAGACGAACTCCTTCTTTGCGCCGGTTTTGACCGTGCGTTGGATCTTGAGGCCGGTGGCGTAGTCCTCGTCGCGCACCACCATCTCGAGGAACGCGATCTGCTGGCCCACCAGTTGCTCGTACTCGGGGGTCTTGGGTGCGGTCGAGATGAAGTCGAGGTAGGTCACCGACTCTTCGGCTGTCGCGCCCGGGAAGATGCGCGCCACCTGGTACACCTTGTGTTCGTTGACGTCGAAACCCGCGATCGACCCGTGCGGGAAGATGCTCCACACCCCGCCGGTCAGAATCGCGTCGGGCCATTCCTCCTGCGGGCGACTCTCGAGCTTGGCCCAGTGTCCGCGCGGGCCGGTGACGCGTTGATGCGGACCGACGCGGTGGAAGAGCGCGTCGCACGGCATCTCGGGACCGAAGGTGTTCTTGTGCAGAATGGGCAGGTGGTAGAAGTCGACGTAGCCGTCGAAGGACACCTTCCAGTTCGGCCCGACCAGTCGACGTGAACCGAAATGGTTCATGTCGGCGAACCCGCAGAACTCGAGCAACTCGTCGTACCCGGCGAAGAACGCGTCGACGTCGAGCGTCGAGTGCGGGTTGAGCGTCACCCAGATCAGTCCGGCGCGCTCGGTCACCGGTAGGGCGGTCAGCGACAAGCACGACATGTCGACCGTGCCGAAGTCGTCCTGTTTGAACATGCCCACGAGGTCGCCTTGTTGGTCGTACACCCAGTTGTGGTACGGACAGGCGAAGCGACGGGCCTCACCGATCCCCTCGTCGACGAGCATCGCGCCGCGATGGCTGCACATGTTGACGAACGCCCGCACGATGCCGTCGGCACCGCGAACCATGAGCACCGGCATACCTGCCACCTCGATCGCCTTGAACGTGTTCGCCTGCTTGATCTCGGCCGAGGTCGCCAGGAGCAACGGCACCCGCTTGAAGACCAGATCGACCTCCCGGCGCCAACGCTCGGGGTCGAAGTAGTTCGACACCGGTATCACCGAGGTGGACTCCGTGAGATGCGTGGTACCGGCCTTGTTGTGGGCGATCGTGCGCTCGGCCATCTCCACCAGCCGTCGGCGCGGTGACCCCACCGGAGTTCCGCTCTCGTTCCTCGTTGCCACCGTCCACCCCCTGTCGGACATCACCTTAGAGGTTCGACCCCTGGTGGTCGGGGGTGGACACGCTCAGTCATTCTGCAAAAGGTGAATCAGGCTGCTGGTGTCCCAACGGCGGCCGCCCCGGGCGATCACCT
>JBJTFY010000220.1:0-4440 GCA_046093625.1 Actinomycetota bacterium | reverse complement strand
ACCGCCGGGGAGTCGCGCAGATCGTCGGTGCCGGCCTTGAACGCCAGACCCCAGACCGCGACGCGCTTGCCATCCAGGTTCCCTCCGACGGCATCGCGCACCTTGTTGGCGACGCGATCGAATTGCTGGTCGTTGACGGCGATCACGCCATCGAGCAGTTGGAAGTCGTAGCCCGCCTCCTCGGCGATCTTGATGAGCGCGCGCGAATCCTTCGGGAAGCAACTGCAGCCCCAACCCGGTCCGGGACGCAGGAAACTCTCGCCGATGCGTTTGTCGCTGCCCATGCCCACCACCACGTCGTTGATGTCGGCGCCGACGCCTTCGCAGATGGCGGCGATGGCGTTGATGAACGACAACTTGGTGGCGAGGAACGCATTGGCGGCGTATTTGATGGTTTCGGCCGACGCGGGGTCGGTGACGATCACCCGCGTCGTCAGGCCGTCGTACAGCGAGGCCACCTTCAGCGCCGCGGCTTGATCGTCGGCACCGACCACCACGCGATCGGGCTTCAGAAAATCCTGCACCGCCGAACCTTCGCGGAGGAACTCGGGATTGGACACGACTCGAACGTCGGGCCTCTTCAGAGCACGCTCGACCACCTTGGTGGAGCCCACCGGTACGGTGGACTTGTTGACGACGATCGCCTCGTGGGGGAGGTGGGGAGCGATCTGTTCGGCCGCTCGCTGCACGTACGTGAGGTCAGCCGATCCGTCGTCACCTTGCGGAGTGGGAACACACAAGAAGGCGATCTCGCAGTCGCGAACCGCTTGCTCGCCGCCCAGAACGAACGACAGTCGCCCGCTGGCGAGTCCGTCGACGACCAGCTTTTCGAGACCCAGCTCGACGATGGGAATTCGACCCTCGCGCAAAGAGTGCACCTTGGACTCGTCGACATCGGCGCAGATCACCGTGTGACCGAGATGGGCGAGACAGGCCCCGGTGGTGAGACCGACATACCCGGTTCCGATCACTGCGACTCTGGACATCGCTCGGATTCTACCGAGCGGCGTCCGATGCTCTCCGAAGAATCACCTTTCGATTCGGCGGTACAGGGCCTTCAGTGTGCGGCGCCGTCGGGAACCTCCGGGACCGACGAGCAATCGGCCCACACCCCACGAGGTGACCCGACGGTAGAACGTCGACTTTCGGTGGGCGCGTCGCACGCGGTCCACGTAGTCGGCGGTGTGGATGGTGGCGGCGGTCGGTGCCTCGGCCCAGATGCTGTCGATGTTGTTGCGCGGTCCCGACAACACCTCATCCACCAGCTCGAGCATCAGGGACGCGGTACGGCTCCAGGTGAATTCGTCGGCCCGGCGGGTTATCGCGGTGACGATGTCGTGCCGCAGGGACTCCGATGCGATGACGTCGCGCACAAGCCGCGTCGTGGCTTCGACATCGAAGTCGACGATTGTCGGGATGTCACGAGGAAGTACTTCGTCGAGGCTGCCCATTCGCGAGGTGATGGTGGGCGTACCGAAACGCGCGGCCTCGAAGGGAACCAACCCGAATCCCTCCGAGACGGTTGGGTAGAGAATCGCCGCCGAGTTCTGGTAGAGCCAGTCACGTTCGGCATCGTCGACGCGTTCGATGAACGTCACGCGGGCGGCGACGTCGGTACGGCTCTCGATGATCGACGTTTCTTCGGGAAGTGACGATCCATGATGGGGTTGGGGGCCGGCGAACACGAACCGACAGGCGACCCCCTCGGCGACGAGTCGTCCGAGAACCTCGAGGGCGAAGGGGCGATTCTTGTGTCGGTAGCCGACACCGAGCACCGTCACGATCGGATGGTGATCGCCGGGGAGCGTCTCGGGTCGCCGCGGTTTCACGGAGGCTTGCCGGGGATCGGTGCCGTTGAAGACCACTTTGCTCGATCCACGCGTCTGGATGCCGGAGCGGATCGCGTCACGGGCGACGTACTCGCTGATCCAGGCGATTCCGTCGACCGACGAGTGAACGAGCCGGGTCAACTCGCGTTGACTGAGCCACGAATGGTCGTCGTCGAAGTAGGTCGGATTGGAAAAGGAGATGAAATCCAGCTGTGCGACGATCGTGCGATTTGCGATGCGTTTCATCCATCGCAATTCCTCGGCGGAGTTGACCTGATGGGGCCGGATGAGGAGATCGAACCGGAAAAGTCGGTCCTCCATGATGTTCGGGACGACTTCGGGCCGGACATTGGCTCGACTCGTGACCCGCCGTTTCAATTCGTCGCTCGCCTGTTCCGAGAAGAGGACGGTGAATTCGAGGTGCGGTCTCAGAGTGGCGATCGCATCGATGATCTCGAAGGTCATCTGCTGGGTCCCGGCCCAGGTGGAGGCGAAACAATGGCCATCGAAGGCGATCGACGGCGAACGCAATTGCAGCGACGCCCGATTGATGGCGGTCGCCAAGGCCGAGTACGGATCGGACATCGTTCGTTGCACGGCCCCGGGGTACCACGGGTAACGGGCGTCCACGAGGGCCTCGTTGATCCGTCTTTGGGGTGCGACGGCCTCGGTGAAACTGCTCGACCCCTTGTGGAACACGAAAACGTCGTCCGCGACGATGTCGCGTAGCCCCAATCTGATGCACCGCTGACTGAAGTCGACTTCTTCGCCGTACCCGGTACCGAAGACGGGATCGAACCCTCCGACGAGATTGATGGCCCGTCGAGTGACGAGCAGGCAATGACCGACCGAGGTGGGGATCACGGGGCGAA
Organism: Actinomycetota bacterium; assembly: GCA_046093625.1. Taxonomy (GTDB): domain Bacteria; phylum Actinomycetota; class Acidimicrobiia; order Acidimicrobiales; family Ilumatobacteraceae; genus Casp-actino8. Next base: position 1,739 of record JBJTFY010000220.1, on the reverse strand, counting down.
GTCGCAGCGACGCCGCCGCCACTCGTCGTGCCGCTTCGTCGACGGTCCACCCACCCACGACCTCGGGGGTCGGCGAATTGCGATGGGGCAGGGACAGGATGGTTCCGTTGTTGGTGAACACCGAGACGGTGGCGATGTCGCTCGAGCTAGCCGACGCTGCGACCATGCGCTCGTACCACTCTGGTCCGACCACCACGTCGGAGTTTACGAGAATGACGTCATTTGGGGCGGCCAGTCGGAAAGCCAGATTGCAGGCTCCACCGAATCCCAGGTTCGCCTCCGGTCGAACCACTTCGATCGGGTGAGCGATGGTGGCGCGGATACTTGCGAGATGATCGAAGAACCGGCGATCGGGCCCGTGATCGTCGATGAGAAGAATGCGAACCTCGGTCGGGGTGTGTCGCACGACCGATTCGAGGCACGCGATCGTTTCGTCGGGCGCGTTGTAGATCGGAATGACGACGACGGCCGACATGTCTGTCACACCTCTTCGGGCAAGCGACGTCCCATACGGTGGAAGATGATCCACCCGATCGTCAGGCTGATCACGGCAGCGACGAACATGAACGCGAAACGGGTCGGCTCGGGGCATCGCGCGTCGTAGAGGAGGTCGCGGTACGACGACACGAAGGCCCGCATCGGGTTGAACTGCAGAACCCGCTCGGCCCACGCCGGTGCTCGGGCCTCGAGAAGCTCGGGACCGTAGACGACGGGGGTCAGGAAGAACCAAACCTGGATGAAGATCGTCCACAGATACGTCATGTCGCGGAAGTACACCGACAACGTGCTCAAGGCCAGCGCGAATCCGCTGGCGAACACCGCCAACAGAACGCTGACGACGATCACGAGGGGGATCCAGGGCAAGATGGGGCTTCCCGCGACCAATAGCACGACACAGAGCAGGCCGATCTCGATACTGAACTGAACGCAAGCGTGCAAGGCGTTACTGAAGACGAGGACCTCGCGGGGGAAGGCGACCCTTCGCACCAAACCGGAATTGGATGCGATGGCACCCATGCCCAGGTTCGTGACCAAAGCGAAGAAGTTCCACGGCAGGAGCGCAGCGAGCAAGAAATAGGCGAAGCCGGTGAGTCCGCTGGGGTCGCCCACGGGTGCGGTCGACTTGAAGAGGACCCCGAAGACGAACGAGTAGATGGCCACGGTGGCCAAGGGATTCAGCATGGACCAGGTCCAGCCGAGGAACGAGCGTCGGTACTTGGTGCGAAGCTCGCGGAGCGTGAGGTTCCAAAGGAGCTCGCGGGATTGGTAGACGCTGGTCAGGGGAGTCATGAGCGACGAAATCCTACTGAATTTCGGTCACGCGAGGGTTCGGTAGACCGGTATCGACCGTCGCCATCGGCAAGAATGACGGTGCATGTCGTCGCAAGCCGTCAACGTCTCGGGCCTTTGGAAGAACTTCCGGCTGTATCACGAGAAGAACCAGTACTTGAAGGCGGCGATCCTCCGTGGCCGTCGGGCTCGATACGAGGAGTTCTGGGCGTTGCGGGGCATCGACTTCACGGTGCCGACGGGAACCACCTTCGGCGTGATCGGCAGCAACGGTTCCGGCAAGAGCACCCTTCTGAAGTGTCTGACCGGGATTCTCACGCCCGACAAGGGTTCGGTCACGGTGAAAGGGCGGATCTCGGCCCTGCTGGAACTCGGCGCTGGTTTCCATCCGGAGTTGTCCGGACGCGAGAACGTGTTCATGAACGGTGCCATTCTCGGTCTCTCGAAGA
>JBJTFY010000219.1:0-2545 GCA_046093625.1 Actinomycetota bacterium | reverse complement strand
GGCGTCGGCGGCGGCGACCAACTCCGGATGGGCGCCCATCACCCGGTTGAACGCGGCGCTCTTGGCCGCCGGACACACGGCGTTGACGACGACCCCGGTCGCCGCCCCCTCGCGCGCCGCGGTTCGCGTGAGCGTGCGCAGGGCCTCCTTGCCCACGTTGTACTCGAGGGTTCCCATGTGGGAGTTGACGCCGTTGAGCGAGCACATGTTGACCACCCGTCCCCACCCGTCGGCCTTCATCGTCGGATAACACTCCCGCATCGCCCAGAAGGCGGCGAAGAACGCGACGTCGAGACCGTTCTGCAACAGCGTGTTGGACTTGCGCTCGACCCGGCTCATCTCGCCGCCACCCCAGGCGTTGTTCACCAGCACGTCGACCGAGCCGAATCGCTCGCGGGTCGCCGCGACCATGGCGACGACGTCGGACTCGCGCGCCACGTCGGCGCGCACGAACGCGGCCCGTTCGCCGTAGGAGGCGATGGAGGCGAGGCCGCGGTCCGCGTCGAGGTCGGCGACCATCACCTGGAGCCCGTCCTCGACGAGTCGACGCACGACACCGGCGCCGATTCCGTCGGCTCCACCGGTGACGAGGGCGACCCGCGGTCGGATCACGGGTCAGGCCCCGAGGAGGCGCTCGATCGTGGCGACGAGGGTGGAATCGTCGGGGGCCACCATCGGACTGAAGCGCACAACCGTGTCGCCGCCGTCGGCGACCAGAAACTTCTCGAAGTTCCAACGGATGTCGCCACTCGTTCCCTCGGCGTCGGCGACGCCGGTGAGGGTCGAATAGATCGGGTGGCGGTCGGGTCCGTTGACGTCGATCTTCTCCATCATCGGAAAGGTGATCCCGTAGTTCGTGGAACAGAACGTCGCGATCTCCTCGGCCGTGCCCGGCTCCTGGCCACCGAACTGGTTGCACGGGAAGCCGACCACGCTGAAGCCGCGGCCGGCGTACTTCTCGTGCAACTGCTCGAGGCCGGTGTATTGCGGCGTGAGTCCGCACTTGCTCGCCACGTTGACGACGAGCATCACCTTGGCGGGGACGTCGCCGAGGGAGGAGTCGGATCCGGACAGGGTCTTGACGGGATGGCGGAGAATGCTCATGCCCAAGCGTGGCACATCCGCGGCGGGCCGTGAGACCCGTGACTGGTCGGGGAGGGGAGATTTGAACTCCCGACCGCCTGCACCCAAAGCAGGAACGCTACCACTGCGCCACTCCCCGGTCGCTCGAAGCCTAGCGAGGCGGCTTCTGCTTCTGCTCGTGACATCCGATCCGCGCACCGACGCCCGGCGTACGATTTGGCATCGCCGCGACGAACGAACCCGACTCGACCGACACGAACACCGTGACCGACGCCCACCGCGTCGGCGCGCGTGAATCGGCCGGTGTACTCGTGTCGTGGGGGGCGTTGGCCGCCTTCGCGGGCCTCACGAGTGTGTTCGGGTTCGACGTTCGGCTCGCGTTGGCCGTCGTGATCGTGGCGAGGGTCTCTTTCGGGCGCCGAGCCGGTGCGGTCGCGGTGTCGGCGGGTGCCGTCGTCACACTGGTCGCCGCAGCAATCGCACAGTCGTCGGACTTCGACGTCGCCACGGGGATCGTGGCCGCCGTGGCCCTCGTTCTCGAAGCGGTGGTGCTGTCGCATCTCGTGTCCTACCTCGCCGACAAGGTCGGTTCCCGCGAACGTCCGGTGCGTCGATTCCTGGTGCTCTCGTCGTCGATGGTGGCGGGATCACTGGTGTTCGCACTCGCCGAGTCGATCGTGGCCGAACTCGTCGTCGATTCACCGTCGTTCCCCGAGCGTGGTGCGGCGATCGTCGTCGGCTGTCTCGCGGGGTCGAGCGTCGCGAGTCTGGTGCGCGGGCGCTGGTTCCGCTACCAAGGGTCGACGGTCGACGAACTCACCGCACCGTTCGCCGCGTTGGTGGTGGTGGTGCTGGCGTTGCAGATCACGGGGGAGTTGTGGCGGATCTCCGATCGGGACAACCTGCGCGAGGCCGGGGTCGACGTCGCCGCGGGTCTCGTCGCCGTGGTGAGCGACGACGTGAACGCCTTGGACGCCCGGCTCGCCGAATCCTCCGACGACCAGCTCGAATCGACGGGCTTCGTCTCGGTTGCCCTGGTGGCGCGAGTAGCGGACGGGGCGAGCGAGGTGTTGTTCGACGACGCGGATCTGGCCACCGTGCTCGACGACCCCCGCCTCGTCGATGCGCCCGAGGGTGGTGACGGATTGATCGGCGACTCGACGGTGACCGTCGACGGCCGTCAGTACCTGGCTTTCGCTCTCGGCAGCTCGTCCGCGCGTTACGTCGCTTTGTTGTCGGTCGACGACGTGATCGCCGCCGCTCGTGGTTCACTCGCGGGTTTGTATCGCGACGTCGACTTCGACCTCGTCACGAACGTCGAGGCCCCGGCCTCGGCCACGCGCGTCGAGGTGCCCGCGGTGATCGACGACGCCCAACAGGCCCTCGACGCCGATCACGACCAAACGCTCGTTGTCCGTGACCCCGAACGAATCGGTCGCCGACGCCGAGACGACGAACACCG
>JBJTFY010000218.1:0-7947 GCA_046093625.1 Actinomycetota bacterium | reverse complement strand
CCACGGCTTGGTGTCGTCCTGTTCACCGTGCAGAACGTCGAGGTATTCGGCATGCTGCGTGTGCGCGCGACGACCGTCGAGAACGTTGCGGTACACCAGCGCGCAACTGTCGTACGGGCCGAACAACCACTTGTGGGGATCGACGATGAAACTGTCGGCGCGCTCGATGCCGTCGAACAGGTGACGAACACTCGGTGCGCACAACGCGGCCGCACCGTAGGCGCCGTCGACGTGGAACCACACGTCGTGCGCCGCCGCCACGTCGGCGACCGCCACCAGGTCGTCGACGACACCGAGGTTGGTGGTCCCCGACGTCGCCACCACGGCGAAGAGCCGCGCGCGATCGTCGGCCGACACTTCCGCGACCGTGGTCTCGATCGCCGAGCGGGTCAAGCGACCGGAGTTGTCGGCTGGCACCACCACGATGTCGGCGTCCATGGCACGCGCGGCCTGCTTGACCGACGAGTGCGCTCCGCTGGAGGCGACCATCAACCCGCGGGTGCGATCGTGAGCACCCGCCGCGCGTTCGCGCCACCGATGACGCGCCGCGATGAGCGCCGACAGGTTGCCCGCGGTTCCGCCGCTGACGAACACACCGCCGGCCGACTCCGGGAATCCCGCGAGATCGGCGATCCAGCGGATCGTCTGGTTCTCGGCGTAGACCGCCCCGGCGCCTTCGAGCCACGACCCCGTGTAGATGCCGGCCGCCGACACCACCATGTCGAAGATCACCGAGGCCTCGGTCGGAGCGCCGGGGACGAACGAGAGGAACTTGGGGTGATCGACCGAGATGCACGACGGGGCCAGAACCTCGGTGTAGATGCGCAGGGCTTCGGCTCCACCGATCCCCTCCGGCGTGATCGTTTCGCCAACCGCGGCCCACATCTGCTCGTACGGCATCGGGGCGTCGAGCGGCGGCGGATCCATGCGGATGCGTTCGATCGAGTACCGCAGGGCATGGCTCGCGAGACGCGCCATCTCGGCATCGGGGGTGTGCACGTCGGACATTCTGCCAGCGTCGATCGCGCCCCACGGGCGCGCGCCGGTCAGTTGTTGAGGTCGAGAAGTTCGCTGCCCTCGTGACGGATCTCGCCGTCCTTCCAGAGCAGATGTCCCAAGAGGCCCGCCAAACCGGCCATCGACAGACCGACCACGACGGGAAACGCCAACAGGGCGATGATCAGAACGACTGCTCCGGGCATGACGCGAAACTACTTCGCGGTCCGACGGGCCGGCGACTTCTTGGCCGGCGACTTCTTGGCCGCAAGGGGCTTGTACGCCCAGGCCTCGATTTCGACGGACCCCCCGAAGGGCAATGCCGCCACGCCGATCGTCGAGCGCGCCGGACGAGCACCATCGAAACCCTTCACGTACGCCTCGTTGAAGGTGGCGAAGGTGTCCATGTCGGTCAGGAAGCACAGGGTCTTGGCGATGTCGTTCAGGGTGCAGCCCTGCTCCTTCAGTCGCTCTTTCAGGTTCTTCACGGCTTGGGTCGTCTGCCCGGCCACCCCGCCGGACACCAACGCACCGTCCTTGATGCCGAGTTGACCGGAAACGATCACCCAGTCACCGGCGCGCACGACCGGGGTGTAGGGACCAAGGGGAGCGGGAGCCTTGTTCGATGCCATGCCCCGACTCTAGCGATCGGCACGCATCGGCCACCGCGGGACGAACCCGCCGTGACGCCACGCGGCGGCGGCCACGGCCGCGAACACCGCGTCGCTGCCGTTGACGGGCGGGCGATCGGAGTCGACGACGTGCACGACGAAGCGAGGGGTATCGACGGCGCGCAACACCCCGAACGAGCGGATGGTGAGATCGAGGGGCACACCGTCGTCGCCGACCGCGAGGCCTTCCGATCGCACCCAACCGAGGGCCATGTGCGCGGCACCGATGGCGTACGAGCGCAACACCGTCGCGTCGAGTACCCGCCCCGCGTCGACCCGGATCGTGACCTCGTCGTCGTCGACGCGCGCCCCCGCTCGGGCTCCATCGTGCGTGACCACCTCGTCGCCCCATTCACCCGGGTCGGTGACCGAACAACGCATGACCGCGATCTCGGCCCAACCCGCACCCCGAATCGTGAGCGAGGTTCCCGGGCCCACGGCGTCGTGCTCGACCAGGGACCAATCGGGTGCCACACGGGCCAACAGTGAGGCCAGCCCGTCGGTGCGCACCGCGTGCACGACGCCCGAGCCGTCGGCACGCACCGCCAAAGACATGGGCGGTCGCTTCGGACCGCGACGTACCACGTCTTCGCGCGTGCACAACACGCGCACCGCACGACCGTGCAGATCGGCCAGACGCCGCGACACGTCACGCAGCTCGTCGCTCGTCTTGCCCCCGAAGGCCCCACCGTTCGACAACGGACCGCGGGGCTCACCACCCGGAGGGCACCACGCCGCGTCGGGTTCGACGTAGGCCGGTTCGACCCAAGTGGTGGTCAGGGTTCGCGCCCATTCGCCGTCGACTTCGGGCAGGGGCCAACGCAGTGGCGCGGTCGACTTGCGTCCCTGCACGGTGCCGGCGGCACGACGCGCCCCGGCGAGATCGTCGGCCACGTGCCACGCACCGTCCGAGCCTCGTAGCGCCACCAAGGCGTCGCGGGGTGCGGTGTCGTCGGCGAAGCCACCGGCCCCCATGGCCACCGCGGGACCGACGTCCTGCTGGGCCGCTCCTTCGATGGCCGCGCGCTCCCGCGCCATCGCCGGATCGCGCTCGCCGTCGACCACGCGCGTGCCGCGACGCACCGCCACCGCCTCTTCGATGGTCTGCCATCCGGTGCAACGGCAGGTGTGCGCCAACATCGCCTTGGCGAACGCGTCACGATCGTCCTCGACCGTCGCCTCGAGTCGCATGATGATGCCGGGCGAGCAGAAACCGCATTGACTGCCTCCCGTCGCGCACAACGCGTCCCCCCACGCTCGCCGAACGTCGTCGGCGAGTCCCTCGAGGGTCGTGACCACGCGACCGTTCACGCGCGACACCGGCGTCACGCACGACACCCGCGGTTCGCCGTCCACCCACACGGTGCAGCACCCGCATTGACCCTGTGGTGCGCAACCGTCCTTGGCCGCGGTCAATCCCGCGGTGTCGCGCAGCACCGACAACAAGCTGCCGTCGGCTGCGGTGGTGAACGACGCGCCGTTCAAGGTGAATGAGACGGTCGCCACCGGAACATTGTCGCACCGCGCGACCATCGACCACGACTCCTCACCCACTACCGTCGCGCTCATGGTTGATCATCGTCGTGTCGTCGACCGCCGATTCGTGTTGCGCTTGGGGGCCGCGGGTGTGTCCACCCTGGCCCTGTCGCGGGTGCTGTCGGCGTGCGGTGGTTCGTCGTCTTCGTCATCGGCTCTCGACGGACCCATCGAATCGTCGATGTCGCTCGTGCAACGTTGGGTTCCCGATCAGTTGGGCCCGGGTGTGCAACGACTGCCGGTGTCGTTGGCCGACGACGCCGGTCTGTTGACGCGCGGGCCCGCCGAACTGACCGGTCGGGTGATCAGTTTTCTCGACGACAGCGTGGTGGCCGACGGCTTGGTCGCCGAACGCCGATCGCTCGGTGAGGGCACGGCGCCCTTCTGGGTGTTCGAGACCGTCATCGATCGACCCGACGTCTATGCGCTGATCGTCGAGGGCGGTCCTGCCGACGGTGCCTCGCTACAAGTGCGCGAGGCCGCCAATCTGGTGGTGCCGCGCCCGGGCGAGAAGTTGCCGGGCTTCGACACCCCGACGTTCGCGAACGCGCGGGGGGTCGACCCGGTGTGCACCCGCACGCCCGAGCCGTGCCCGTTCCACGAGGTCAGCCTCACCGAGGCCCTGGCCACGGGTCGGCGGGTCGCCTACGTCATCGGCACTCCGGCGCACTGTCAGACCGGCGTCTGCGCGCCGATTCTCGAGGGAATGATCCCACTGGCCGACGAGTTCGCCGACGTGACGTTCGTTCACGCCGACGTGTACGCCGATCGCGCCGGCACGACCGTCGCACCCGCCGTGAGCGCCCTGTCGCTGACGTTCGAACCTGTCGTGTTCCTCACCGACACGACGGGTCAGATCACCCACCGCTTCGAAGGCGTGTGGCACCCCGACGAGGTGCGTGCGGCCCTGTCGACGTGATCAGCCGATCCACACTTCGATCGTCACCGTCGTGTCACCGACGAGATCGGAAACCGTGACATCGGGTTCACCCTCCGGACGATCGACCATCGCCGAGCCGTCATCGATCACCACCGTGACGAGATCCCGACCGTCGCCAGGCTCGGCCCGTCGATCGGCGTTCAGCAACCCGGCGGTGACCGGACCGACGACACGCACGTCGCGACCTCGTCGGGCCAGATCGGCCATGACCCCCACTGGCAACGGGGATTCGAAAGGTGAACCGCGCGTCTCGAGGTCGTACGCGCCGGAGGGGAGGACCTCGGCGAGGGCATCGGCGGTCTCACGCGTGAGTACGAACCATGTTCCGTCGCGCAGATCGGACCGCTCGATGGTCGCGGCCAAACCGATGGCCATCACTGCGACGACCGCAGCCATCACCGCACCCAGCCGCTGACCGATCACCGGTCGCCGCTCGACGATGCCGAGGATGGCCCCGGCGATGCAAAGCCAGAGGATCCAGGTGACCGGCCACCACGAGCGGGCCACGTGCACCCCGAACAGCGAACCCAATGTCATCGGAGTGAGGGCGGTCACCATCGTCTGTATGCCGACGATCGACAGCGCAACGAAACCGGCGCGACCCCACGAACCCGAGCGACGATCACGGAACGCCAGAACCGCGCCCACCAACACCAGCACCGTCAACAGCTGTTCGATGGGACTTACGGCGGCCACCAGCTCGGCCGCGCTCACCGACCGGTCGAGAGGCAACCGCCACGGCATCATCACCCGGACGAATCGACTCCAGGCGTCGCCCCACCCGAGGGCCTGACCGTCACCCCCGGCGCCGAGGATGTGCAGGAGATTCCCCCGCCCGAAAACCTGGTCGATGATCGGCCCGGTCCAGCAGGCGACGAACACCGACCACGCCGCGACAACCGTTCGTCGCGACCCGGACGATCGGGTCACGATGAACAGCACGACCACGATGGCGATCGTCGCGGGCGCGAGATCGGACAGGTGCGCCTCGGCCGCGAACGAACCCGACAACACCGCGATCCACGACCAACGACTCTCGCCGCGAACCACGAGAACCATGGCGAGCAACGCGACCGCGAGCGGCAACACCGCGGCGTGCGGGTTCCACGGGTCGTGCAACACCTCGGGACCCAGTCCGACGAGTGCAACCGAACCCGCGATCACCGCCATGCCGATGCGCGACACCGAACGCGCGACCATCCACGCCGCGAGAAAGATCCAAAGGAGATTCAGGAGCACCTGAGCCAGCAACATCGCCGACGGACTGAACGCGAAGAGCCGCACCAGTGGAGCCGCCAACCAGGACTGAAGTGGGCCGGGATGGAAGGTCGCCTCACCGGTGGCCAACGAAATCGTGGACGGCATGCCCACGAGCGGGGTTCGCGACGTGCCGACGTCGAGGGCCCGCAGTTGGAGGAAACCGATGTCGAACGTCGGGAACCAACCGAGCGAGAGAACCCGAACCAGCTCGACGAGCAGCGGGACTGACCATATGGCGGCGATGGCCGCCGTGCGCCGCGACTCGGGCGACGAGCGAACGTTCAGCTGAAGGACTGACCGCAGCCGCAGCTACGGGTGGCGTTGGGGTTCGTGATGTTGAAGCCCGCCTGGTTGAGGCCGTCCTTGTAGTCGAGCGTGGCGCCCAGCAACAGTTGCGCCGAGGCGGGATCGACGACCACCTTCACCGACTCGCCGTAGACGGCCTGCTCGTCGTCGTCGGTGATGTCGCTGTCGAAGAACATCTCGTAGGAGTAACCACTGCAACCGCCGGGGCGCACGGCCACGCGAAGCGCCATGTCGCTCGCGCCTTCGGCCTCGAGCAGTTCCTTGACCTTGACCGCTGCGGAATCGGTGAGAGTGATCACGATGAACCTCCTGAATGTGCGTCATGGCGGACGAGCCGCCCCGATGTGAGGACCGACTCCGTCAGAATACCCGTCGCCCGCCGACGAGGCGAGGGGTGACCGTCGGAATTTCGGTCACCCCCCGTACCATGAGCCCATGGCGCGCCGTTTCGCCCCTCCGACCACGGACGAGGTGACCAACCTCCTGCGCGGTGTCATCGACCCCGAACTCGGCAGCGACGTGGTCGAGTTGGGCATGGCGCGATGCCTCGACATCACCGACGACGGCCGGGTGCTGATCGAGGTGAAACTCACGATCGGTGGGTGTCCGCTACGGGCCCAGATCAGGAAGGACATCGAAACCCGCGTCGCCACGCACCCCGGTGTGTTCGCCGTCAAGATCGAGTGGGGTGAGATGAACGCCGACGAGCGCTCGGCCACCATGGCGAAGGCCCGCTGGAACGCCAAGGAGCGAGCCACCGAGACCGCCGTGTCCACCACCACGCGCGTGTTGGCCATCGCCTCGGGCAAAGGCGGCGTGGGCAAGAGTTCGGTCACCGTGAACCTGGCCGCCGCCATCGCCGCCCAGGGCTACACGGTCGGGGTGCTCGACGCCGACATCTGGGGCTTTTCGGTGCCGCGCATGTTGGGCCTCGACCAACGCCTCGAAGCCGAACAGAACGAGGTCACCGGTCGACCGATGATCCAACCCAACCAGCGGCGAGTAGGTGACGGGTTGTTGAAGGTGGTTTCCACCGGCTTCCTGGTGGAGAACGAGAGTACCGCGCTGATGTGGCGCGGTCTCATGCTCACCAAAGCCGTCGAGCAGTTCCTGAACGACGTGGCGTGGGGCGACATGGACTACCTCCTCATCGACATGCCACCCGGCACCGGTGACGTGCAGATGGGCCTGGCCCGCATGTTGCCGCGCACCGACATGGTGATCGTCACCACGCCGGCGGTCAGCGCACAGAAGGTGGCTATTCGGGCCGCTGACATGGCACGGCGTTCGTTCCTGCGCGTGGCGGGCGTCATCGAGAACATGAGCGAGTTCGTCTGTGACCACGGTGAGTCGTACGCGTTGTTCGGTCGCGGTGGTGGCGAGGTGTTGGCCGACGAGATCGGTGCGCCGCTTCTGGGACGGGTCCCCATCGAACCCGCCGTGGCAGATGGTGGCGACAACGGCGAACCAGTGTCGCTGGTGGGTGAGGGTCCGGCGGCTCGCGCGTTCCGCGACATCGCCTCGCTCATCATCACCGAGACGGTGCCGCCGGTTCAGATGGCCGGTTGTTCGGCGCGCGTGGAATCGGTGACGGCGGTGGCGGTCAATCGCCGCACGGACTGACGGGTCAGATCTCGCCCTTGGGCTCGGTGGCGTCGGTGTCGACGATCGGCCCCGAACGACCCGGTGCGGTCGGACCTCCGGGGAAGTTGGTGCGCACCACGAATTCACCCGCGTGCACCCGCTTGGCCACGTAAGCACGAAGCAGGGCGCGCGTGGGTGGGAACAGCACGAGGATCCCGATGAGGTCGCTCAGAAATCCCGGCGTCAGCAACAGTGCTCCGGCCCCGAGAATCAACACCCCGTCGATCATCTCCTTGGCCGGTATCTGGCCCGCGGCGATGGTCTGGTTGAAGCGGGCCCAGGTGCGCATGCCCTCGCGCTTCACCAACCACGAGCCGACGAAACCGACCAGGATGATCAGGCCGAACGTATTGAGGAATCCGATCGACGAGCCGACGCGGATGATCGTGTACAACTCGGCGATCGGCGCCACCACGAACAGCACGAACAGGATCACGCGCCAACCCTAGTCAGGGCCGTCGTTCTCGTTCCGTCGCGTGCCGCGCTCTCGGGATAGCGTCGCGAGCATGTCGACCGAGGCCCACGACGCGACGGCGCGACCGCCGAGTGTCGACGCCCTCGCCCGCTCGATCGCCCACGTCGGTCTACCCCATC
>JBJTFY010000217.1:0-2896 GCA_046093625.1 Actinomycetota bacterium | reverse complement strand
GATTCGGGCGGCGCGAGCGATGAACGCCGAACCGTCGCGATTCGACCAGTGGGGCTCGATGCCGAACGCGAGCACGGCCGAGACGACGAACAACGCCACGACGAGCACGAAGACGGCGGTGTCGCTCACGGGGGAAGTCTCCCACGCCACCGACCGCCTCCGCGGACTCCGATGTGCGACCGGTGCTCGTGACGGGTCACACTGTCGCATGCCCGAGATCCTCGAGGTCGAGATGTTCCGACGGGCGACCGAGGCCGTCGTCGGGCGCCGCATCACCGCGGTTCTGGCCGACGATCCGATCGGGGTTCCCGAGCCCGGTCCGGTTCGCGCATTGGTCGGTGCGACCGTGGTCGATGTGGTTCGGCACGGCAAGCTGATGGGCATCGTCGTGTCGAAGGCTCGCGTGCGCTCGACGATCGACGTCCATTTCGGTATGTCCGGACGTCCGGTCGTCGACGGGCGGTCGCCGATCGACGAACTCGCGTACGGCGCTTCCGACGATCACCGATGGCACCGGTTCGGACTGGGATTCGGCCGACGCTGGTTCGTGTTGAGCGATCCGAGGCGATTCGCTCGGGTGAGCGTCGACGCCGACCGGGGAAACCTCGGCCCGGACGCCTGGACCATTCCGCGACGGGAATTCGTCGCTCGTCTCCGGGGACGGCGCACCGCCGTGAAGGCGGCCCTGCTCGACCAGTCGGCTCTGGCCGGGCTGGGGAACATGCTGGTCGACGAGATGTTGATGCGCGCCTCGATCGATCCCCGCCGACCGGTGGCGTCCCTCGACGACGCCGCGCTCGGACGACTGCACACCGTCATGCGGCGGGTTCTGGACCAACTCTGGAGGCGCGGTGGGAGCCACGCCGGAGATCTCTCGGCCGAACTGCGGGTTCCCGGTGCTCCGTGCCCGCGCGACGGCACCCCCATGCGAAGGGCCACGGTGGGTGGTCGCACGACGTTGTGGTGCCCCGCACACCAGCGGTGAGGGTCCGCGTCGCCCGAATCGGTCGAGTTTCCGACAGACTGTCGGGGTGCTCGGCACCCTGAATCTCCCCTCGGTCGAGACCACCACGGTCTCCGACAGCGGCAACACCTTCGTGGTGCTGGTGGTGACGGGTTTGCTGGTACTGGCCGGGGTCGCCTTGGCCGCGCTCGGTGTGTGGTACTGGCGCAGCACGATTCCTGATCCGGACTCGCTCGGACCGTTGCACTCGATGAGTTCGCGCGCCTTCGTCGGCCTCGACGACGTCGAACGTCGTCGTCGACTCGACGTGATGCGTCCGTCGTTGGCCGACGAGTTGGCGGCGGTGCGCCGAAGCAAGCGAACGACGAACCCCGCGATCGACGCCGTCGACTCGCCCGACCCGGTCGACGACGATGCCGTCGCCCATCCCACGGCAGTCGACGCCGCGCCCGTCGACCAGTGTGCCGAAGTGGTCGCGAACACCGTTCGCGGAGCCGACTGGGTCGACGACGACGAGTCGTGGCCCGGAGACGACTGGTCCGACCTCGAGGGTTGGGGCGAGTCCGACGCCGAGGATTCTCCCGACGTCGTCGTCGAGGAATGGTTCGACGAGCCCACGCCACCACGTCGGCCCTCGATCGACCCGCTCATCGGCTGAACGTTCCGGCGATCGGGTGGTGCGCGCACTACCGTTGCGGCATGGCCGAACTCGACCTCGACGCGATGCTCACCCGTTTCAAGGCCCGCGCGGCGGCGGTGAAGCAGCGACCTCTTCCGCCGGTCGCCGGTGAGGAGCGCGCGCGATTCATCGAGCAGGCGCAACTCGATTTCCAGGATTTCGCGATCATCGGCGACGCCGAGGCCACCATCGAGGATGGTGTGTTGGTCCTGCGCGTCGACCTTCGTCCGGCCCAGAAGTGAGTCGTACGCCCCGTAGCAGCGCCGAGATGGCGGTGCCCGCCGTGGTCATGGCGACGATCGCTTGGGGTCTCGGTCCGCTGATGGTCCGCGCCATGGACGTGTCGGGGTACACGACCGCCCTGTACCGCATGCTTCTCGGAACCCCCACCATGATCGTGGCCGCGCGCTTGTTCGGACGCCCGCTGCGACTCGACGATCTGAAGCGCTGCGTTCTCCCCGGGTGTTTCTTCGGGGGTTCGATGGTGATGGGCTTTTCGGCGGTCCGGTCGACGTCGATCGCCAACGCGACCTTGATCGGATCGCTCACCCCGGCGTTGTTGTTGATGGGCGCGAGTCGGTTGGTGGGCGAGCGCAGCGATCCCAAACGGCTTCCGTGGGCGTTGGTGGCGCTGTCGGGGCTGGCGGTCGTGATCCTGTCGGGGTCGAACACCGACGGGGCCGCGTTGTCGGGTGACCTCATGGCGGCCGTGAACCTGTGCTGTTTCACCATGTACTTCCTCATCCTCAAGAAGCGGCGCAACGACGGCATGGACGGCTGGGCGTTTCTCGCCGGCGTCTTTCTGGTCGGTTCGATCGTGATCGCACCGTTCTGCGTGGTGATGGGCGACGACACCTTGTCGATCGGGTGGTCCGATGTCGGCTATCTGTCGCTGATGGTCGCCGGTCCGGGTCTGATCGGTCACGGACTGGTTTCGTGGGCGAGCAAGCAACTGCCGGTGACCACCACGTCGCTCTTGACGCTGGGCAGTCCGGTCGTCTCGGTGTTCGGGGGATGGCTCATCTACGACCAGCATCTGGGCTGGCCCCAAGTGCTGGGAGCCGTCATGGTGCTGGGAGGTCTGGCCGGGAGCGTGTGGGAGCGGTCTCCCCGAGGGATCCCGGTCGTGCTCGAGCCCGCCGAGTAGCGGGTTGCCGGAGGCGGGCGGGGCGGTAAACTTGGCCTCCCTGCGGATGTGGCTCAGTTGGTAGAGCATCACCTTGCCAAGGTGAGGGTCGCGAGTTCGAATCTCG
>JBJTFY010000216.1:0-7001 GCA_046093625.1 Actinomycetota bacterium | reverse complement strand
CGACCCGGTGCTCGGCACGAGCGTGGAGATCGGCGACACCCGCTACCTGTACTCGGCCCAAGGCACCACCACCACGTGCACGGTGTCGACCACCGACTGTTCCGCCGGAATCGACGAGACCCGGGTGTCGGACCGGCAGTTGACGTCGACCTTCTTCAAGCAGTCGGCCAACGAGCGCATCCGACAGGACGCCCGGGTCGCGGTGGCGCCGGCCTCGGGTTACCCGTCGACGGCCGCCGATCGGGCCACGACGTGCGCCGACTTCACCGTGGTCGACACCGTGCACGTGGTGGTGGTGCCTTGGGCCGAGTACAGGTAGCGGGTGTCGCCGATCTCCACGCTCGTGCCGAGCACCGGGTCGAACGCCACGACCGCCGAGGTGGTCGCTCCGCCGAACTTGGTGAGGATCTCGTATTCGATCGTGAACGACGTCGTGGTCGACATCGACAGTGAATCGACCACCGCGCGCGCGGCCGGGTCGTCGAGCGGGGCGAGGGTGTCGCTGGGCTCGAGGGTCGGGCGCGGACCGGTGAAACACGCCGACACGAGGGTGAGTGACGCGCACGCGAGAACTATGCGCGACGGGGTGAACGAGGGCACCTCGCCAGCCTAGGTGCCCCTTGGCCGACCGGTTGGTCCTAGCGTGGGACGCGTGATAGAACTCGACGCGTCGACGGTGGTGCTGCAATGGGCCGTCGGAGGAATGCTCGGATGCTGGATCACGACGCGCCACCGCGAAGTGGGGCTCGGGTACGGGTGGTTGTTGCGGGGCACGCACATCGTGATGTTGGTCGGCGCGCTGTTGTTCGCGGGCACCTCGAGTGCCGGAACCGCGGAGTCGGTGCGCGACATGGGAACAGCGGTCACCGCGGTCCTGTGCGCGGTGGCGCTCGGGCAGAGCATCGTGCGTCGACGGGCCGGAGTGAGCGGAGCCGATCGTCGACACGACGAGCGCTCCGAGCGCGTCGCGCGGATGACCGGCATCGATCGCGGAACGCGCGACGAATCGTCGGTGTCGGGACCCGAGTTCGACCCGCGCCTCGACCTGTTGCCGTTGGTCGCCGGTGTTCCCGCTCTGGTGGCCGCCGGAATGGCCGCCGGCGGGGCCGATGCCCTGGCCATCGCCCGCACTGTGGTGGGCGCGGTCTTCCTCGGTCTCGTGAGCGACGCGATGCTGCTCGGTCACTGGTATCTGGTGCAGCCCGGCCTGCCGCGTCGTCACGTCAACGAGATCGTGCGGGTCTTCTTGTGGACCTGGCCAGCCGAAGTGGTCGTGATGTCGTGGCCGACCGGCATGTTCAGCGTCTTCTCCGGTTCGGTCGACGACGGTTGGGGCGGCCAGTTGGGATGGTTCTGGGCCGCCTGCGCGGTGACGACCGGGGTGCTCGCAGTGGTGACCCTGCGCGCACTGAAGGAACGTTCGTACTCGGCCGTGATGGCGGCCACGGGACTCATGTACCTCGCGATCCTGACCGCGTTCGGAACCGACCTCGTGGCGCGGGCCGTCCTGTCGTGAGCCGGTCGCTCAGGGGTCGATCACCCAGGAATTGATGGCGTAGCTGCGGTCGGTGTGCACCTCGATGATCGCTCTCGAGGTGGCCGAGTGCTCGGCGGTGTTCGCCGTGACCGTGAGGCGCACCTTGCGTTGGATGGTCTCGGACACGATGCCGTTGGCGTAGGAACCTCCGCTCGCCGGGGCCGAGCTCAACGAGTGCTCGATGCGTGTGGCCACCGTTCCCTTGGTGGTCGAAACCGCGTAGTTGGACGACGTGCCCGTGATGCGAACGCCGGCGTTGGGCACGAACACGTACCCGTCCACGACGAAACGGTTCGACGTGACGCTCGTGCCGTTCAACCGAACGTCGACGGCCCAAGCGGTCGCCGGTGCGAGCGTGGACGTGCGGTAAGTCACCGGATTGGTGTTGGCGATCGGAACGATGGAATGGTTCGCGATGGGCACGGTGGTGCCGTCGGCCAGCAGGACGGTGTCGGCGAGGATCGTGACGGTGGTGTTCGACTGTCCGAAGTTGACGGTACGAATGGCCACCCCCTCGCTACCCCGAGTGGATGCCGTCGACACGCGGCGATTGATGCGAACCGACGACTCCTGAAGGGTCAGCGTGGCGATGTCACCGAGGAGAATCGTCGCACCCTTTCCCGTGATCTCGTGGCTCTTGGGTGCCGTCGAGGCGTACGCGGCCTGGGCGTCGACCGCGCATCCGGCGTTGACGCCCTCGCCGAAGACCACTTGGGCTCCACCGGTGACGACGATGGGACGCTCGAAGTAGTACACGCCGGACGCGAAGTAGTGCGTGCCCCCGTTCAGTGTCAACGGGGTGGTACCGAGGTAGCGCCCCGGGAAGTAGAGCTGGCAGGCGCCGATGCTGGCCTGTGAGCCGGGCCGCGAGTAGCTCGGCACCTGCGGGAGGCTGGGGTAGACCCACGTACCGGCGTTGTTGTCGCCGACCAGTTGCCACCACGGCGTGCCCGACGCGACCCACGAGAACGCGCCGCTCGCGCCGCGCTCGAGAGCGAGAGACGACGAAGCGCCCATCGCCCCGGTGTTGATCGTGGCCTCGCCCGACAACGCCTGCGCGATGTTGCCGGCCCACGTCGGGGTGACGAGGAAGCCGGTGTTGGCCGCGTTGGTGGTGACGACCGACCCGAGTCGTCCGCGACCGGTGGTGTAACTCGACACCGTCGAGCAGGTGGCCGTCACCGGAGTCGACGCGATGACCCACTGGGCCGAATCGGCGAAGCAGCCCGAGGGGCCGAACTCGCGTTGGAGCGTGATCGCCATACGGGTCCCCGACTTCACGGCTTCGGCCCCGGCCACGCGTTCGTGCAGGGCGGGGCGCGCGCGGATCACGGCTCCCGAATAGGCGAGCAGTCCGGTGGCGATGATGCCGCCGACCACCATCAACACCATCACCATCAACAGCGCCGAACCCTG
This sequence comes from Actinomycetota bacterium, assembly GCA_046093625.1. Classification (GTDB taxonomy): domain Bacteria; phylum Actinomycetota; class Acidimicrobiia; order Acidimicrobiales; family Ilumatobacteraceae; genus Casp-actino8. The sequence continues at coordinate 4,048 of JBJTFY010000216.1, read as the reverse complement.
GTCGCGATCGCGCTTCATGCCGGCCTCGAGACCATCACGCACGAAACCGCCTCGTCGGGAGTGAGCGTCACCACCACTCCGGGGGTGCCATCGGCCGGAGCGGAGACCCGCTGCGCGGGCAGGGTGACGCCGCCGGAGGAACAGTCGGCGCGTACGAAGACGTATCCGGCCACGGGGGTCTCGGAAATCTGGACGGTGCGCGTGGTGGTGCCGTTGGCGAAGGTGTAATCGAAGGTGATCGACGAGTTCTGCGCCAAGTCGAGCTCCCGCACTCCGACATCGGTCGTGTAGTTCCAGCGCCCCGTCGTTTCCGAAAGTGCACCGGCGACCTCGACCCGCTTCTGGAGGGTCACCGTGCCTCCGCACTGTGCCGCGCTGATCGAGCGCAGGACGTTTCCGAGTTGGGCGAACGAGGCCGAGTTGGTCGGGAGGAAGAAGTCCGCCGCCGACGCGTTGCCGAGATTCGTCGGTCCCGTGCCGTTCCAGTTCACCGGCCCCACCACGCTGCGCATGCGGTCCTGGTTGGTGGTGCTCGCGTCGTTGCCGACGAGCACGCCGACGATGCGCGAGCCCGTGCCCCGGCCGTAGTTGGCCGCGGTGACCGCTCGTGACAAGTCGGTGGAGTTGTAACGCGTGTCGCCGTCCGTCGGGAGGTTCGTGCGGTTGCGGTTCGGTTCACCGTCGGAGATGAAGACGACGAGTTCGGGGAGTTGCGAGTAGGGGGTCCCCGCGGTGTTGCGGAAGGCCTGCCACAAACCGTCCTCCCAGTTGGTGCCGTTGCCCCACCGGCCCGCCGACGTGTCCTGGGCGTCGACTTTGCTGCGCATCGCGGTGAGGGCACTCGACGGGTTGAGGATGTTCACGTACTGACCCGCCGTCGTCGGGTAGTACGAATACGCGGACACGTCGAATCCGACGATGCGCATGTACGTCGGGGTGCCGGTGTAGGCGTCGATGAATCCGAGAGCGGCGTTCACGAGCGCGGTCTGGCCGTTCTGGTTGGGGATCGAACCCGAGGTGTCGAGGACGATGGTCACCGTGCCCCCGCAGCGACTGGGCGGCGCGGCCGGGTCGACGATGCCTCCGGCGTAGTTGGTGGGAAGTTGATCCTCGGAGGAGAGCCCGGCACCACCGGTGGTGAACCCGTCTCCGCTGGCGAAGGTGACGTCGATGTCCTCGCCGATCGGGCGCAACACCACTTGGTTCCGTGCCGTCACCATCACCGCGTGAACGGGAGCCTGACCGGGGTTCCAGGTGGGAGGAGGCGGAGCCAGTTCGTGTGCCACGCCGACCTGGGCGACGGTGGGGGACGCGCTCGCAGGATCGCGGATCTCGTAGCGACGCAATTGCCATTCGTCGCCGGATTGAACGTAGCGATAACTGACCGTGACGTAGCCGCCACCGGTGACGAGGTCGGGGCGCGTGATGGTGATGACGTTCGTGCCGGGCAGGATGGTGTCGTTGGCCGGTTGGTAATTCGGAGTCACGTCGCGCGACACGGCCGAGGCCAGATCGGTCGGGATCCACGCCTGCAGGAACGTCACGTCCTTCGATTCAGAGATGCGATCGCGCGTGGGCGCCTCGGCGCGCAACATCACGATGACCGCCGCGGCGAGCGACGACATGATGATGCCGAGGATGGTGACGGTGAGGAGGAGTTCGACGAGGGTCATGCCCCGGTCGCGTGACTCACGAGACGATCTTGGGGAACACATTGTTCTTCACCACCTCGAGGGTCTTGCTGTATCCCGAAGGTGAGGTCACCGAGATGGTGACCAACTGCAGCGTGCGGGCGGTGGTGAGCGAGGCGGCCTCGTTGCACTGCGCGCCCGACAGGCCGTTCGACGAACTCCAGGTTCCCGTCGATGCCGTGGTGGGCGACCAGAACCGCAACGCCACGACCGTGACCGTGGACGGGGGCCAATCGACGGTGCCGGCGGCGGCTTGCACTATGGGGAGATAACCCCCGTTGCCGGCCAGGGTGGGGCAGGGGATGTAGGCGTAATTGGCCAGGCGGTCGGCCGCACTGCCGAGAACCGCCTCGACCTTGGCTTGTTCGTCGGAGAACCGCGACAGGCGCACCGAGGACCACATCGCCCCGAGCACACCGGCCACCACGAGGCCCATCAGCGAAACGGCGATCACGGTTTCGATCAAGCTGGCGCCAGCGTCGACCCGTGCTCTCGTGCGCCTCGTTCTCACCATGTCCGACCCCGTCTCGCGATGGCGGGGGTATCGGTCGCGCGGTCCCCGGGGACCTTCAGGTTTGTGTCAAGAAGTGCCGAGGTCAGTGGATGACGCCGCTGGCCCGCAGGGCCACGGGGTCGAGGCCGATCTCGGACACCACCTCGTCGCTGTGCTGACCGGCCGTCGGAGCGAACGAGCCGACCCGGGCCGGAGTGTCGGAGAAGCGCGCCGCCGGTCGGGGCTCGCGCACCCGGCCCGCGCTCGGGTGCTCGCGCTCGACGAACACCGCGTTGTTGATCACCTGGGGTTGCTCGGGCAACTGGGCGATGCGCACGACCGGTGCCGCCGGAACGTCGTTCGACTGCGCCCGGCGCACGAAATCGTCCGCCTCCATCTGCAGGTTCAACTCCGACATCAGCGGAACCAGTTGCGAGGCGTTCTGGCCCCGGGCCATCATCGTCGCGAACCGGGGGTCGTCGGCCAACTCGGGGCGCCCGTACGTCGCGCACAATCCGCGGAACTCGTCGTCGCTGACCACCGACACCGCGGCGAATCCGTCCTTCAGTCGCGTGATCGCGTAGTTCTCACCGATCGTGGGGGTGCGGCTTGCGTCGTCGTCCAGCAACACGGCGTCCATGCCCGAGTCCGGCCACATGAACGCGATCGCGGCGTCCAGCATCGCGAGCACGATGTGTTGACCTTCGGCGTTGCCCGCCGAGCGGGCGTAGAGGGCGGCGGTGATGGCCTGGGCCGCCGTCATCGAGGTGACCTTGTCGCAGATCAACGTACGGAAGAGCGACGGTTCACCGGTGCGCGGGTCCGTCTGCACGCCGGCGAGTCCGGACGCCGCTTGGATGACGTTGTCGTACACGCGGTGACCGCTGGCCGGTCCGTCGGGTCCGTACCCCGAGATGCTGCAGTAGACGAGGCGCGGATTGACGGCCCGCAGGTCCTCGTAGCCGATACCGAGGCGATCGACGGCCCCGGGACGGAAGTTCTGGATCACCACGTAGGCGGTGGCGGCCAACTTCTTCAGGAGGTCGATGCCCTCGGGCTTCTTGAGGTCGATGACGATCGAACGCTTGCCCCGGTTGTTGTTGAGGAAGATCCCGGTCATCCCGCCCTTGGACGAACCGAGGTAGCGCATGAAGTCACCGACCCCGGGGGACTCGACCTTGATCACGTCGGCCCCTTGGTCGGCGAGCATCATCCCGGCGAGCGGTCCGGAGATCATGACGGAGAGGTCGAGAACGCGCACGCCCGCGAGGGGGCCGGTGGTCGTGGTCATGCGGGAATGTTCCCACGCGGCGGGGGGTCGCCCGCCACCGTGCTCTCGCGACCCCGGATTCGATGGGCCAACTGGGCGCCCGACAAAGCCAATGCGAGGGCCGCCACGAAGGTCACGATCAGTGACGAACGCAGTTCCCAGGTGCCGCGGTCGGCCACGGCCACCGCGGCACCCCCCAGTCCGCCCATGAGGCTGAACCCGATGCTGTCGGCGAGGTTCACCTGGCTCGCGACCCGACCGTCGTGGCCCGATTCGGCGTGGGTCATCGCGGCCACCGAGGTGGGAACGAAGAGCAACCCCATGCCGAATCCCGCGAGGCACCACGTCAGGAAGGTCGCCGCGAGCGGCCACGACTCGTCGACCACCAGCGACGTCGTCGCGATGCCTGTCGCGATGAAGAGGAAGCCGACGAACGCGCTGCGGTGCGGTCGCAAGCCCGGCATCTTCGACACGATCGCCGAACCGATGCTCCAGGTCACCGCGGCTCCGATGATGACGAAGCCCTGCACCGTCGCCGACGCCCCGTGAATGCGGTCGGCGGCCAGTGGCACGAAGGAGTCGACGCCGAGGAAC
>JBJTFY010000215.1:0-6373 GCA_046093625.1 Actinomycetota bacterium | reverse complement strand
GAACCAGGTGCAGCACGGTGGCGATGACGTTCAGGCGGCGGAGGGAACTCATGTTGGCATTCTCCCCAACGAGAAAGTCGAAGTGTCGGATCGAGCGCGGAAGCGTTGCTTCAGCGCACCGAGGCCAGAAGGGCCGCCGAGGTGGACCGCAGAGCCATGGTGGCCGCCGAGTTCGGCAGCTGGGCACAGGCCTGCTCGGCCGCGTCGACGTAGGTCTGGGCCAAGGCGATGGCGGCATCGATTCCACCACTCGAACGGACGATGGACAACGCCTTGTCCTTCTCGACCGCGCTCAACGGCTTGCCCAACAGGTCGGCCAACTCACGGGCCGGCACACCGCCGCGGGCCAGCGTGTGCAATACGGGCAAGGTGTACACGCCCTCGACCATGTCGTGTCCGGCGGGCTTGCCCAGCTGCTCGTCGGTGGACGAGATGTCCAGCAGATCGTCGACGATCTGAAACACCATTCCGTAAGCCTCACCGAACGCGGTGAGGGCATCGACGATCTTGCGGTCGAACTGCGACACGAGACCACCGATGCGGGCGGCGGTGGCGTACAGCGAAGCGGTCTTGCCGCTGATGGACGACAGGTAACTGTCGCCGGGGCGCGCCACGTTGTAGGTGTGGCGCAGTTCCTCGATCTGGCCTTCGCACAGGCGACCGATGGTGCGGGCCAGGAGCCCCGCCACCTCGGTGCCGAGCGACGCGGCGATCTCGGAGGCTCGAGCCAGCAAGAAGTCTCCGGCCAGGATGGCTTGCAGGTTGCCCCACTTGGCGTTGACCGTCTCCACGCCGCGGCGAGTGGGAGCCGCGTCCCTCACGTCGTCGTGATACAGCGAACCCAGGTGCACCAGTTCGCACGAGATACCGCCCTGCACCGCATCGTCGGTGGCGGGAGCTCCGGCCACCTGCGACGCCACCACCGAGAACATGGGGCGCAGGCGCTTACCGCCGGCCACCAACAGGTGCGAGGCGATCTCGGTGAGGTATGCGTCAGGAGTGCGCACGGAGGCCAACAACGCCTCCTCCACCCGGCGACGGTCGTCGGCCGAGGAGGGCAGATCGAACAAGGGCTGCGCGCTCACGGGGTCAGGCTATGCCACATGTTCACGAGCTCCATCGGTCGGGGTCGCACCTTCGGGCGTGTCAGCGGTTACACCACCGAACAGCTCGGGTCACTGCGACGCGATGCTGGCCCGGATCTGGCCCTCACGCATGGCCCGCACCACCTCGTCGGGCCGTTCGCCGAGTCGCTCGATGGTGACACCGACGATGGTGCCGACGAAGGGGTACTGATGAGGATAGGGACCGACCGGCGCCCCGGTGTCGACCCCGATGTCGAAGGTTTCGCCACTCATAGAGAAGATGACGGGCACGGTGTCGGGCACCCGACCCTCGGCCACCATCGCTCCGTCGACCGCCAGCGAGACGTCGCCACCGGCGGCGAATCCGCCGTCGTACGCGAACACCATGTCGATCGCGTGTCGACCAGGTGACAACGCCATCGGCGCGCCGATCGACGTGTGACGGTGTCCGTACCAGTTGTAGTGGAACGTCGGGCGACCCTCGTCGTCGAGATAGAGCGACCAGCCGGCCATGTTGCCGCCCTGGCACGCGATCACCCCGTGCGACCCGACCGACACCTCGACCACGGCCGTCATCCGCCACGACGAGTTCTTGATGTTCACCACACTGAACTCGGGCATGCGAACGTGCGACGACGTGTACGTCATGCGCGTCGAGGTGCCGAGGTTGGTGGGCACGGGGGCAACCTGTTGCGAACCCGAGCCCGGATCACGCATCGGGTACACGTTGTTGCGGCGCGCCTCACGGTCGAACACCTCGATCAACTCGGCCAACTTCTCGGGATGCGCCGCCGCCACGTCGATGGCCTGCGAGAAGTCGTGCCGCAGGTCGTACAACTCCCAACGCTCCTGTTCGCCGTCGAAGGGCATCCCCTGCCAACGGATCCACGGAGGTCGACCATGGAAACACGAGGCCATCCAACCCTGGTGGTACACACCGCGGTTGCCCATCATCTCGAAGTACTGCGTCTCGTGGCGATCGGGGGCGTCGGCGACGTCGAAGGTGTACGCCATCGACGTGCCGTGCACCTCCATCTGGTCGATGCCGTTCACCGCGGTTGGCGCGGCGATGCCACACGCCTCGTAGATGGTGGGAGCGATGTCGACGACGTGGTGGAACTGCGATCGAATCCCCCCGGCGTCGCGAATTCGCTTGGGCCACGACACCGCCATCGCGTTTCGCGTGCCACCGAAGTGCGAAGCCACCTGCTTCATCCATTGGAACGGCGAATCGAGGGCCCACGCCCACGGGTAGTTGTAGTGGTTCTCGCAGTCCGCACTTCCAAAGTCGTCCAAGCGTTCGAGCAACCACTCGGGGTCCTCGGGCCGACCGTTCTGGAAACTCGGTGCACTCCACGCACCGTGCAGCGTGCCCTCGCCGGAGGCTCCGTTGTCGCCGGTGATGTAGAAGACGAGGGTGTCGTCGAGCAGGCCGCGATCGTCGAGCGCGGTCAACAAACGATGGATGTGATGATCGGTGTGGGCGAGGAAACCGGCGAACGCCTCCATCAAGCGACTCGCCACCGGCTTGTAGCGGTCGGGGTACTCGTCCCACGACGTGATCGACTCGGGTCGTGGGGTCAACTCGGTGTCGACCGGAATGACACCCAAGTCGATCTGTCGCTCGAAGATCTCGGTGCGTAGCGCGTCCCAGCCCGCGTCGAAGCGACCGGCGAACTTGTCGATCCACTCGCGCGGCGCGTGATGCGGCGCGTGCACTGCCGGCGTGGGCAGGTAGCAGAAGAACGGCTTTCCCGGCGACGACACACTCACGCGGTCGACCCAGGTGATGGCCTGATCCACCAGATCCTCGGTGAGGTGATAATCGTCGCGACCGAGGTGCGGCGAAACCGGCGTGGTCTGGTCGTACACCGGTGGCTCGTACTGCGACGACTCGGCGCCGAGGATTCCGTAGAAGCGGTCGAAACCCATGCCGGTCGGCCAACGATCGAACGGTCCGCCCGGCCCCATCTCCCATGTCGGGGTGAGGTGCCACTTGCCGAAGCAGCCCGTGGCGTATCCGTTCATGCGCAACACCTGAGCAACCGTGGCGGCCTCGGGCGGGATGATGGTGTCGTAGCCGGGGAAACCGTTGGCCATCTCGGGAATTCCGCCCATGTGCACCGCGTGATGGTTGCGTCCGGTCAACAGCGCCGCCCGCGTGGGCGAGCACAACGCGGTGGTGTGGAAGCGGTTGTAGCGCAAACCCGTGCGCGCCACCAGATCGAGTCCGGGTGTGGGCACGGGTCCACCGAAGGTGCCGAAGGAACCGAAACCCACGTCGTCGAGGATGACGACCAAGATGTTGGGTGCGTCGGCGGGCGCCCTCACCTGCGGCACCGGCGCTCCGGTGGAGTCGGGTACGAGACGCCCGGCCACACCGGCGAAAGGTGCGGTGGGTCGCGGTATCGCGGTCACGACCGCAACCCCTCGCACTCGATGGCACGCAGAGCACGTGTCGCTTCGGTCGTGGCGCCGGTGAGCGACACCGCACCCGAACCCGACAGGGCCGACAGCGTGGCCTTGCCAGTGAGCAGATCGGCCCAGGCGTCCGTGTCGCAGGTGAGCGTGGCGGTGGCACCTTCACCATCGGTCGGACACGCCACACCGTTGCGGAAGTGCAGACCGGTGCGCGGTCCGGCGCCGATGTCGAAAGCGACATGAACGTCGAGGTCGCTCACGTCGTCGGGGTCGAGCATCACCCGCAGCACGTGCACCGAGTTCGCCGGAGGCGACGCCATCACCTGCCGACGGTTGAAGCGATGCTGATACAGCCGCGAGGTGTCGATGGCACCTTCGAGGCTGAGAGCACGGGTGAGGCACCAACTGCGAATGTTGGCCGCGGGAGTGCGTTGGGCGATCACCCGCAGGGCCCGAGCCAACAGGTCGCGGTCTGGTTGCTCGGCGTCGGTCGAGCGGGCGAGCCACGTGGCCATCTCGGTGGCCCAACGAACGTCGTCGGCGTCGAGCGCAGCAGTGACGAGACCACGCACCGTGCCACGACCACCGAATCCAGCGACCATCCGGTCGGCGCGCTCGGCGGTGGGCAGCGGGAAGAGTTGCGACTCGTCGCCGTCGAAGAACCCGAACAGTCCGTTGCGGATCTGACGTACGTGATGTTCGGCCACGCCGTAACGCTCGGCGGTGACGAAGTCGTCGTCGAAGTACGCGGGCAACGACACGCGATGGGCGAGGTCGACCGCGGTCGCCCCTTTGTTGATGTGGCGCACGCTCTGATCCCACAGGAATTGAATGGAGTCGCGATAGCGGGTGACGCGACGAGCGATCTCGTCGACACCGCTCATCGGAGGGCCGTGAGCGGCCACCAAGTGCTCGGCCCCGAGGGACAACAAGTGGTCGACGCCGGCCAGCAACACCCGCGGGTCGCGGTACTCCTCGCCGCGGATGGCGAAGATGTTGAAGAGCACCGGCCACACCAGGTTGTGCACGGCGACACCGAGGGCCGGGAACCAGAAGGTCACCGAATCGTCGGCGTCCGATGGCGCCGGGGTGACCCCCACCTCGAGCCCGGCCACGCGAATGGTGGTGGGTTCGGCGAAGGTGTGGGTCGGGGGCACGAACACCGAGGTGAACGGGGCGTGCGCCGGGTTGCGGTAGAAGTGGCCGAGGCCGACGTTGATGGCGCCGTCGGGACCCGACGCGGGCAGATTGATGGCGAACTGCTCGACCAGGCCCCGCCCGTAAGCGGTGGCGATCTCCGAGGCGGTTCGAGTGCGATTGTGCACCACTTTGGCGTGGGCCCAGATGGGGATGTCCGCGGCGGCTCCGTCGTCGAACACCGCCGGGGTGCCACCCACATAATGAAAGTGGGTGTAGAGGACCGCCACGATCGGCCGGTCGCACACCTGGCGCAGTTCGGCGATGGCGTCGCGCATCTCCTCCACCGATTCGCCGGTGTCGATGGCGATCACCCCATCGGGTGCCTCGACGAAGGTCTGGTTCGACAATCCGTTGCCCACCAGCGTGTGCACACCCGGTCGAACCGTGTACAGCCAGCGCTGCAGAATCTCGCTCTGCGCGACGTGGTTGCGATGGGCCACCTGACCGGTGGCAAGTGTCACCGTCGAGCGATCATCGGAGGCGAAGGACCGATTCGGGTTGGGCATCACCCGAGAACCTTAGATGGCGGCGTGCCGACCCGTTCCGGTGCGCAAATCTCCCGGTTTCGACGGATTCCTGAGACAAAGCGTGAGTCATGTCTCACACGCGTTTCGGTGTGTTCCCGCCACCTCATTCCCGACCCCTCCATAGGTAGAGTTGAGCCGAAAGCCGTCGAAAGGAAGAGCATGTTCGAACGCTTCACAGACCGGGCCCGTCGAGTCGTGGTGCTCGCCCAAGAAGAAGCGCGTCTGCTCAACCACAGCTACATCGGCACCGAGCACATCCTCCTCGGGTTGATTCACGAGGGCGAAGGCGTGGCCGCCAAGGCCCTCGAGACGCTCGGCATCTCGCTCGAAGCGGTGCGCGCCCAGGTGGAAGAGATCATCGGTCAGGGTGGCTCGTCGCCGTCCGGGCACATTCCGTTCACTCCGCGCGCCAAGAAGGTTCTCGAACTGTCGTTGCGCGAGGCTCTGCAGTTGGGCCACAACTACATCGGTACCGAGCACATCCTCCTCGGCCTCATTCGCGAGGGTGAAGGCGTGGCGGCTCAGGTGTTGGTGAAGTTGGGGGCCGATCTCAGTCGCGTGCGCCAACAGGTGATCCAGTTGTTGTCGGGCTACCAAGGCCCCCAGGGCAAGACCGAGGGTGGCGGAGGCAAAGAATCCGGCTCCGGCGAACGCGGTGGCAAGCAGGAAGAGGGCGACAAGGGCAACAGCCAGATCCTCGACCAGTTCGGTCGCAACCTCACCCAGTTGGCCCGCGAGAAGAAGCTCGACCCGGTGATCGGCCGTGCCCGCGAGATGGAGCGCGTGATGCAGATCCTGTCGCGCCGCACCAAGAACAACCCGGTCATCATCGGCGAGCCCGGGGTGGGCAAGACCGCCATCGTCGAGGGCCTGGCCCAGAAGATCGTCGCCAATGACGTGCCCGAGACCCTGCGCAACAAGCAGCTGTACACGCTCGACCTCGGTGCGTTGGTGGCGGGCAGCCGTTACCGCGGTGACTTCGAGGAGCGCTTGAAGAAGGTGCTGAAGGAGATCCGCACGCGCGGTGACATCGTCCTGTTCATCGACGAGATGCACACGCTGGTGGGCGCGGGCGCTGCCGAGGGTGCGATCGATGCGGCGAGCATCCTCAAGCCGATGCTCGCGCGTGGTGAGCTGCAG
>JBJTFY010000214.1:0-10153 GCA_046093625.1 Actinomycetota bacterium | reverse complement strand
CGCGTGGCCGCCCTCGACCTGGCGCTGTCGGAGGCCGGTTTCCTCACCGAGGGGCCGAACGACCAATTCGATTACGACACCCTGAAGGCCGTTCTCGACCTGCAATTCCAGATGGATCTCGACGTGGACGGCCTCGCCGGCCCCAACACTCTCGGCGCCCTCGGTCTTTGAGAGTCACGGTCTTTGAGAGTCACGGACTCTCAGCCGCGGGCGACGACGCGCTCGGCGAGCGTGCGTGACCGTGGATGAATCGTGGGATCGACGACTGACACACCGGCGCAGTACTTGCTGAACGACACCGATCGACCACCCACACGCCACAGGGTCCGGGACACCGAACTGTGCGGACGAGTCGACTTGACCTCCACGAGTGCGCCTTCGTCGAGCAGAGGGTGTCGGGAATCCCCGCGCCCGACTCGCAGCATGTGATCGATCGTGAGGCGTTCGTCGCCGGTCGGCCCGAGCAGGGTGATTCGCTGGTACTCGACGACCAGTTCCGGTCGGAGTGCGCGGACGTCGACGTCTGGCAGTTGCTCGGACAACCAGTCGAGTTCGGACGAGCCGAGCACGGTCGACGACGAGGTGCGCTCGACTCGACGTTTGTCGGTCTGGCCGCGGCCGTCCTTGGTCTTGACCTCGAGAAAGGTTGCTCCATTGGCGTAGGTACGCACCCGCACCTTGTACCGACGACGTCGTTCTTTCAGGTGATCGTGGAGGCTCGTTCGCCCGAAGTCGTCGAGGTACGTCGTGTGGTACGACGGAGAACGCTCGTCGTCGACGACGACCACCAGCCAGTCCGGAGCGAGGGCGTCGACGAGGTCGATTGCGCCTCGCATCGAGACCGCGTACTTGCGGTCGTAGCGCGTGAGGAGGTTGCTCCGGTCACCCAACGCGGTGAAGGGAACTGCGGCGAGGTTCCCGATGGCGGCCAGGAGGCGCTCGGACATCGGTTCAGTTCGCGGCGTGGAAGACCACGTCGAGCGTCATGGTGTCGCGCACCAGGTCGATCGAGCGCACCGAGACCGACTTGACGGACTTGGCGAATGTCGATTCGAGGTGCGTGGCAAGGTCGTCGTCGTCGTGAATGATCCGGTCGAGATCCACGCGCACCCGCGAGTATCGGTAGCGACGTCCGATCGCACCGAGGTCGACGAGGAACATGGCCACCACGAGCAGGGCGGCGAACAGCACCTTGATGCCGAACTCCATCCCGGGCAGGCCCGACATCAGTCCGAGCACCAGGGCCACCATGGTGAATCCGATCTCGATCTGGCCCGACTCGTCCGAGCGAAGGCGAACGACGCTCAGTACTGCGAACAGACCGAATCCGACACCGACGTTCACCGGTCCCGACGACCCGAGCGCGGCCGACACGGTGAACAAGCTGATGTTGAACGCCACGTAGCCGACCACCTGATCCCAGCGGCGGTGGCGGCGGAAGTAGATGACGTAGACGAGCAGGAAAACCGAGACCAGGTTCAACACGAGGTCGCGAATCAATTCACCAGCGTCGAGATTCCCCATGTTCACCCTCCGTTCGTCGAGTGTATAGAAACTGACAGGCACTCCTAGAGTGATGCCATGCGTGGGGGGCGGCACTACGTGGCGTTGTCGGTGGTTTCGGCGCTCGTCGTCGGATGTTCGTCGCCATCGACGACCAACTCGGGGTCGAGCACGACCGAGACGGCCCGAACGGAGGAACCTTCCGCGGTCGTGGACGTGCGCTTCTCGGAGATTCACTATCACGCTCCGGCTGATCGCGAGATCGAGGAATTTTTGGAGATCCAGAACCGCGGGAGCGGCGATCTGCAGCTGCAGGGCTGGTGCATCGACGGTGTCGACTACTGCTTCGCCACCTCTGTCGTGCTCGGTCCCGGCGCGTTTCTCGTGGTCGGTGCCGACACGTACGCCGGCGGCTTGTCCAACAAGAGCGACGATCTCGCCATCGTCGACCCGCTCGGACAGGAACTCGATCGTGTGTCCTATTCCGATCGTGAGCCGTGGTCCGAGTTGGCCGACGGGGGAGGACACTCGTTGCATCGCGTCGATTTCGCTGCGGAGGGAACCGACCCCGACGCGTGGGAGTCCGCACCGCCAACCCCCGGTTCGCCGTACGTCGCGGCCGAGCGTGCCACGGTCGGCGACGTCGTGGTGACCGAGATCGCCTACCACCCCGAGGACGATGATCCGGCCAAGCGCTTCATCGAATTGACGAACACGACCGATTCGGCGGTCGACCTCTCGGGGTGGTGCATCGAGGGGGCCGAGTTCTGTTGGTCCACCTCCACTCCGATCGACGCCGGAGCGGCGCTCACGGTCGTCGCCCCGCTCCGCTTGTCACGATCGAGCGACAGGCTGCGCCTCGTGGCCGCCGACGGCGTGGTGCACGACGTCGTGCGCTTCGACGACCGCGACCCGTGGCCGGCGTTGGCCGACGGGCACGGCCATTCGTTGCACCGACGGGACGTGGTGGTGTCCGGGCTCGAGCCCGGCAATTGGGAGTCCCGCCCCCCGAGCCCCGGGTCGCCCGAGGTGGTGACCGGCGCCGGCGTGATACCCATCGTCCAAGCCGTGGAGTTCGTGCGTTCTCCCGAAGCGGGTGTTCCGATCGACGTGACGGCCGAGGTGCGCGGTGAGTTCCGGGGTGCGACGCTCGTGTACCGAATCGGGTTCGAGGACGAAATCGTCGAACCAATGTCGGTGGACGGCGCGTCGATATCCGCGACGATTCCCGCCCAGTATCCGGGGACCCTGGTCCGCTTTCGCATCGAGGTGGCCGGTTCGGTGGCCGGTGCCTATCCCCGCGTGGGGGACGGAGCCACGTACACGGGCACCGTGGTCGCCAGCGAGGCGAATCCGCCCACGCCATTGACCCGTTTCCAATGGTTCATTCCGGACGAGATCTACGCCGAGGCCCGCATCGAGACGACCTTGCACGGTGACGACGGGTTCCCCGCGGTCTTCGTGGTCGACGGAGAGGTGATGGACAACGTCACCATCCGCATCAAGGGCAACCAAGCTCGCTCGAACAAGAAGCGCAAGTGGAAGGTGATGCTCCCGGCCGGTCACGAGTGGGACATGGGCGGGCTTCTCGACGAGCCGGTCGACGAATTCGACCTGCTGCCGGCAGCGACCGACAAGTCGTACGTACGCGAGATTCTGACCTCCGACATGCAGGCACTGTCGGGTGGGGTGAGGCAACAAGTCTTCCCGGTTCGGCTGGAGAAGAACGGTGAGTTCTTCGGTCTGTACATGTACGGAGAGTCCTCCGATGCCGACTGGCGCGACAAGATCGGCCTCTCGACCGATTCCCTCGTCTACAAAGCCGAGCGGGTGGCGAAACTGTCGGTCTCGTCGCTCGAACTCGACGACGATGCTTTCCGCACGTATTACCAGCGTTACTCGAGGCTGTACGCCGACGACGGTGACGCCGAACTACGGGCGCTGATCGAGAACCTTTCCCGCATGGACGACGACGAGCAGATCCGTTTCGCGTACGAACACGTCGATGTTCCCCAGGTGGTCGAGGCGATCGCGACCATGCGCGTGGTGCAACACCCGGAGTGGCAACACAAGAACTATTTCGTGATCCTCGACCCCGTCGATGATCGTTGGCGTCTGTTGCCGATCGACTTCGACCTCAACTTCGGACGGCGATACGCCAGTCCGTGCAACGCGCGCTGCGACGAGGTGAAGGCGTTCCCGTGGATGGACTACCCCAACGGGAACCGCCTGGCCCGCATCTTCCTCGAGAACGACCACTTCTTGGAGATGGTCGACCGCCGGACGCGGACCCTGGCCGATGCCTTCCTGGCGCCGGGATTCCTCGAGGGACGTCTCGCGGAGTTGTACGCCGCGATGGAAGTCGATGCCGAACTCGATCGGGACAAGTGGGGTCAGTACGGCGAGCCACAATCGCTCGCCAAGGCACACCAGATCCTCCTCGAGCAGTACGTCGTACCGAAACGTGCGATGTACCTGGAGTCGGGCAAATACCTGCCGCCGTCCCAGACGGGCGAACCGGAATTGACGGTCGACATCATCGAAGCCGACGAGACCGGTCGAGTGGTGCGGGCCACACTTCTCAACACCTCATCGGTCGCGGTCGACGTCTCGGGACGCACGATCGAACAGATCGGCGCGCGTCTGCCGGCCGGAGTCGTGATTCGACCCGGGGCGGTCATCGACGTGATCTTCGATCGCATTCCGGTCGACGTCGACCCGTCGACACCGACCGAGTCGCTGCGATTGCTCGTGACGGCGGAACGCTGGTCACCCGAATGAGAACACCCCGCCTTTCGGCGGGGTGTTCCACATTTCTTTCCGCGCCGAAGCGCCGCGGTCAGCGACGCTTGGCCGGAGCCTTCTTGGCGACTGCCTTCTTCTTGGCCGGAGCGGCCTTCTTCGCAGCGGGCTTCTTGGCGACTGCCTTCTTCTTGGCCGGAGCAGCCTTCTTGGCGGGAGCGGCCTTGGCGGCGCCAGCCTTGTTCAACTTGGGGGCCGGAGCAGCGCCGAGGGCGATGTCCTTGAATCCCTTGAGCGCAGTGATCTTGGCCACGGTCTTCGCCGCGATCTTGATCGTCGCACCGGTGGCTGGGTTGCGGCCCATGCGCGCCGGACGCTTGATCTTGGCGAACTTGGCGAACCCGGAGATGTTCACGATTTCACCCTTGGCCACCGTGGCCAGGATGACGTCGATCGTCCCTTCGACGGCCGCGGTGGCCGACTTCTTGTCGAGTCCGGTGTGGTCAGATACTGCTTGGATGAGGTCACGTTTCTTCATGCCTGCGAACTTATTACAAGGTTTCGGGCCGATCGCGGATTTCCGCCGTTTTTTCGGGAGATTCTTCGGGGGCGCTCGCCGTCCGGAAATCGCCGGTTTTCCGGCTCCGGTGGCCGAGTGGGTCATGATGAGTCGGTGGACCTGACACCACTACGGGAGAACCGTCAATACCGGTTGCTCTTCGGCTCGGGACTGGTCACCGGCCTCGGCTCGACCGCCACGTTCGTGGCGATGCCCTTCCAAGTGGCCGACATCACCGGGTCGTACGTCGCGGTCGGTGTGTTGGGGTTGCTCGAGATCGTGCCGTTGGTGTTGTTCGGTCTGTGGGGCGGCGTTCTGGCCGATCGCCTCGATCGTCGCACGATGGTGCTGGCGACCGAGACCGCGTTCATGCTCGGGGTGGGGGTCCTGCTCTGGAACGCCCTGCGCGGAGATGCCGCCCAGGTGTGGCCGATCTACGTGGTGGCGGTTCTGATCTCGGCGATCGACAGCCTGCAGCGCCCCAGCCTCGACAGCATCGTGCCGCGGGTGGTGCCGCCCGAGCAACTGGCGGCGGCCGGAGCACTGAACTCGATCCGGGGCAGTTCGGCCCGGGTCGCCGGACCCGCCATCGGTGGCTTTCTCATCGCGTTCGGTGGGGTGGAGGCGGCGTACATCTTCGATCTGGCGACGTTCGTCGTCAGCGCGACGTTGATCGCCCGGCTCGATCGCGTTCCCAGTTCCCGCTCCGAGCATCCTCACCCGTTCGAGGATCTACGCCAGGCGTTCCGGTACGTACGCACCCGACGCGACATCCTGGGCACCTACGCCTGCGACACGTTGGCCATGTTCTTCGCGTTCCCTTTCGCGTTGTTCCCGTTCATCGCCGAGCAGTACGACGCCACCTGGAGCCTCGGTGTGATGTACACCGCGCTCTCGGTCGGCGAGGTGGTGGCCTCGCTCACCTCGCGGTGGTCGAAGCGGGTGGTGCACCACGGACGCTTGGTGCTCCTCGCGGGCCTGGCCTGGGGCGTGGCGATAGGTGCCGCGGGATTGGTGGGTTCGATCTGGTGGGTGCTCGGTTGTCTGGTGTTCGCCGGGGCCGCCGACATGATCAGCGGGTTGTTCCGCATGCTCATCTGGAACCTCACCATTCCCGACGAACTGCGGGGACGAATGGCCGGGATCGAGTTGCTCTCGTATTCGATCGGCCCCCAACTCGGTCAGGTGCGCTCCACCATGACCGCGCGCCTCACGTCGGTTCGGGGATCGTTGATGATCGGCGGAGCTCTCTGCGTCGGCTCCTCGGCGTCGATGCGATCGCTGCTGCCCGAACTCTGGCGCTACGACAGTCGTCGATTCCACGACGAGGCGCGTCGATGATGTCGCGTGGCCGAGGGTTTGCGAGGCTGTGCCCATGACGATCTTGTTCGACCCCGTGACGTTCGCGCACGGCCCGTCCATGCCCAATCGGTTCATGTTGGCCCCGCTCACCAACATGCAGAGCCACGCCGACGGTTCGCTCTCCGACGCCGAACATCACTGGCTGACGATGCGCGCTCGGGGCGGATTCGGACTCACCATGACCTGCGCCGCGCACGTGCAAGCGGTCGGGCAGGGATTCCCGGGCCAGTTGGGGACGTTCTCCGACCACCACGTCGAGGGTCTGGCGCGGTTGGCCACCGACATCGCGGCGACCGGGAGCGTGGCGATCGTCCAGTTGCACCACGCCGGTAATCGGTCGCCCAAGGACATCATCGGTACCGATCCGGTGTGTCCCTCCGACGACCCGTCGACCGGGGCGCGGGCGCTCGACACCGGTGAGGTCGAGCGATTGACCGACGACTTCATCGAGGCGGCGGAGCGTTGCGCCCGTGCGGGCTTCCACGGGGTCGAACTTCACGGCGCCCACGGCTACATGATTTGTCAGTTCCTGTCGAGCGAACTGAATCGTCGGACCGACCGCTACGGCGGCTCGCTCGAGAACCGTTCACGTCTCCTGTTCGACGTCGTCGACGGGATCCGCGCGCGGTGCGGAGCCGACTTCCACATCGGGGTGCGGTTGTCGCCCGAGCGTTTCGGCATGGTCGTCGACGAGATCATCGAGGTGTACGGACGACTGGTCGACGGGGGCAAGGTCGACATGATCGACATGTCGCTGTGGGACTGCTTCGCACGACCCAAGGATCCGGCCCACGCCGATCGTCGTCTCGTCGACGTCTTCGCCGCGCTGCCCCGCGGTGCGGTGCGACTCGCCGTGGCGGGCAAGTTGTACGGCGGCGACGACGTCGCGCGGGCCGTCGAGGCGGGGGTCGACATCGTGGCCCTCGGCCGTGCGGCGATCCTGCATCACGATTTCCCGCGCGTCGTCGCGTCCGACCCCCGTGCGACGATGCGCGCGTTGCCGGTGTCGGCCGACGTGCTGCGGATGGAGGGGCTGAGCGAGGGGTTCGTGGGGTACATGCGCTCGTGGCCCGGATTCGTGGGCGAATGACACGCGTGAAAGGCGGACACGGTTGCCGGGTGCGCGAGTAGGTTGACGGCATGACCGGTGACTTCTCGGCGGCGATCGCCGCGGTGCGGCGCCGGGACACCCTGGCGCTTCCGCTCGGCCCCGGCGTTCCCGGCGGATTCCTGCACGCGCTCGGCGACGGCACACCAGCCGACGGATTCGACGATCTGCGCGTCTTCGGTGCTCTGTTACCCGATCTGTTCTCGTTGTTCACGCGACCGACGGTGCACCTCAAGAGTGGTTTCTTCGGCCCGGCCGAGCGGTTCCTGCGCGACACGGGAGCCGACGTCGATTTCGTGCCCGCCGACTTCCGGCGTTTCGAAACGGTCCTGCACCGCTTGCGGCCACGCGTCGTCGCCCTCGCCGCGGCGATGCCCGAGAACGGCCGGGTGTCGCTCAGCCTCCACGCCGGCGCGTTCACCGACGTCATCGCCGAGGTGATCGCCGATCCCGAACGCGTGCTCATCGTCGAGTGCAGCCCGAATTTTCCGCGCACCCGCGGATTGGGCACCTACGAGCACTCGATCGCGGTCGCCGACATCGATCACCTGGTCGCGTCCGATCGTGTGCCCTTGAACCTCGCCGACGTGGCCCCCGACGACGCCGAGCGGGCCATCGCCGAGATCGCCGTGGGGTTCATCCACGACGGTTGCACGATCCAAACCGGTATCGGTGGCATCCCGACGCAGGTGGCGGCACGACTCGCCGACGGCGGTGGTGGCGACTACGGGATCCACTCCGAGATGTTCACGACCGGTCTCATGCGATTGCATCTGGCCGGGAAGGTGACCAACCGGAAGGGCACCGAGTTCGACGGCTTCTCGGTGACGACGTTCGCCGCCGGCGAACCCGAGTTGTACCGATGGCTCGACGGAAACACCGACGTGCGATTCCTGCCGGTCGGCGTCGTGAACTCGCCCGAGGTGATCGCCCGCAATCGCGACATGGTGTCGATCAACGGCGCGATGGCCGTCGACCTCTCGGGTCAGGTGATCGCTGACAGCATCGTGGGCAAGCAGTTCTCGGGCATCGGCGGACACGAGGATTTCGTGTCGGGCCCCGGACTGTCCGACAACGGGCGCAGCCTCGTCTGTCTGCCGTCGACCACCGTCGTGAACGGGCGAACCGTGTCACGGATCATGGGGCGTCTGCCCGAGGGCACGGTGGTCACGACCCCACGCCATCAGGTCGATGTCGTCATCACCGAGTACGGCGCGGCCGAGATCGCCGGTCTGTCGATCAGTGAACGGGCACTCGCGTTGGCCCGGGTGAGCCACCCCGACTTTCGCGACGAGCTCTTGTCGACGGCCGCGGTCTGGCCGTCGGATTGATCACGCGCGACGCAGTGTGACGACCGGAATCACGCGTCCGGCTCCGTCGGCCTTCTGTTGGTACTCGTCGTAGCTCGGCCAGATCCCGCGCATCACGGCCCACAGTCGGTCGCGACGGGCCGACTCGGCGACATGGTCGACCACCCGGGCGGTGGCCCAGCCCGACTCCGCGCCGATCTGGATCCAGACCTCCGGTTCGACGAGCAGGTTCTCGAGCCACAACGGGTTCTCCGGAGAGCCGCCCTTCGACGCGATGAGAATCACCTCGTCGGTGCCGGGTTCGATGCCGTAGATCAAGGCACTGCGCTGCCACTTGCCGGAGCGTCGACCCTTGGTGGTGAGCAACATGCACGGCACACCGTTCCAATCGTGGCCGTCGGCCCCGTCGGAGGCGACGTAGCGGGCGATGTGGTCGCGCACCCATTCGGTGGGGCTGTCGAGAATCGGTGAAGGGGCGGGTCGCGTCATGAGTCGAGCGTACCCGCGCTCAGTCGTCGGCGAGGGCGGTGAGCCACTGGGGGAGGCGGACCGGTCGACCGTCGGCGTTCACGCAACCGTGCATCGTGCGCGCGGTCGCGCGGACCTCGTCGTCGACGGTGAGCAGGTAGGCCATGGCGAAGGAGGCGCGCTGCACCGCCGACAAACGAAGGTGCACCGTGACGACGTCGTCGAACCGCAACGGTTGCCGGTAGGCGACGTGGGCCTCGAGCACCGCGTAGTCGACGCCTTCGGAGCGCAGTGCCGAGTAGGGGTGACCGATGTGGCGCAGATAGGCGACGCGGGCCTCCTCGAGGTACGGGAGGTAGCGGCTGTGATGGACGATGCCCATGGCGTCGGTCTCGGAGAAGCGGACCCGGACCGCGTGCCGGAACGAGTAGTCGCCGACCGACGTGGTCGGCTCGGGCATCGAGCGCATGCGGCGACCGTACCTCGCGGCGGAATCGGGTGTGTACAGCCCGGAAAATCTCGCATAGTGTTTTTTCGTCGGGCGCAGTGTCCGGCTCGAGAGAGAAACGAGTTCCGCCGTGGCGATCGGCACCGTGAAGTTTTTCAACGCCGAGAAGGGCTATGGATTCATCTCCCGTGACGACGGGCCCGATGTGTTCGTGCACTTCTCACAGATTCAGTCCACCGGCTACAAGACCTTGTCCGAGGGTCAGCAAGTGGAGTTCGAGATCGGTCAGGGACGCAAGGGCGACGAGGCCCAGAACGTCCGACCGCTCAACTGACGCCGAACTCACGGCGCGGCGATGTCGGCCGTGATCGCGTCGAGAACCTCGACGAGATCACGCGGGTCGATCTCTATGTCGAGACCGCGTTTGCCGCCCGACACGAAGATCGTGGAGTGGGCGAGGGCGCTGGTGTCGACGATCGTGCGTGCCGCCTTCTTCTGCCCGATCGGGCTGATGCCTCCGACGACGTAGCCGGTGAGCCGTTCCGCGGCGGCCGTGTCGAGCATCGCGGCCCGCTTCACCCCGAGGGCGTGGGCCATGGCCTTCAACGACAAGGTGCCCGACACCGGGACGATTCCGACGGCGTGACCCGGAC
>JBJTFY010000213.1:0-2022 GCA_046093625.1 Actinomycetota bacterium | reverse complement strand
GGGGGCCGGGACTCGGGGCCGAGGTTCAGCGCTTCGTGTACTGCGGCGCCTTGCGGGCCTTCTTGAGGCCGTACTTCTTGCTCTCCTTGGCGCGAGCGTCGCGGGTGAGCAGACCGGCCTTCTTCAGCGACGGGCGCATCTCGGAGTCAAGCTCGATGAGCGCACGGGCGATGCCGAGGCGCACGGCTCCGGCCTGGCCGGTCACGCCGCCGCCGTCGACGGTGACATCGACGTCGTACACCTCTTCGGTGTTCGTGAGGCGCAGGGGTTCGGTGACGAGCATGCGCGACGTAGCCGTCGTGAAGTACGCCTCGATCGCCTTGCTGTTGATCGTGATGACGCCCTTGCCGGGACGCAGGCGCACACGCGCAACTGCTTCCTTGCGACGGCCGGTGGTCTGGGTGAGCGGCTTGGTCATGACTCGTTAGCTCCTCAGCGGGCCTTGGCGTGGGCGATGTCGTAGGGCTTGGGCTGCTGTGCGGTGTGCGGGTGCGACGCGCCGGCGTACACCTTCAGCTTCTTGATCATCTGGCGACCGAGCGGCCCCTTCGGAAGCATGCCCTTCACCGAATGCCGGATGGCGTCGTCGGGCTTGCGGCCGAGGAGGTTGTTGAACGTCTCGCTCTTCAGACCGCCGGGGTAACCCGAGTAGGAGTACACCATGCGGCTGTCACCCTTGCCGCTGGTGAGAACCACCTTGTCGGCGTTGATGATGATCACGTGATCGCCAGTGTCGATGTGCGGTGCGAAAATGGTCTTGTGCTTGCCGCGCAGGAGGCGAGCAGCCTCCGTGCACAGGCGGCCGAGCACCATGCCCTCGGCGTCGATCACGTGCCACTCGTGGGTGATCTCGCTTGCTTTCGGTGAGTAGGTACGCATCAGATCGTCCGGTTCGTCCTTGGTCGTTCTTCCCGTGAGGCGCGCACTGGGGCAGCACCGGGAACCGTGAAATGATACGGGCGCAACACGCCGAACGGCAATCCCGGGTGGCGAAACGTCAGGCTTTTCGTGTTCCCGGATCGGCCCCGTTACGCCCTACCCGGGCTGCGGAGCGTTCAACGCGGATAGCCGACTTCCCAGAGGCAGAGCCCGTGCGGAGGAGCGACTTGTCCGGCGCAGTTACGGTCCCGGGCCCTGAGGATGCCCATCATTTCCCCCGCGGTGCGCTTTCCGAGGCCGACCTCCACGAGGGTCCCGGTGATCGAGCGCACCTGCTGGTGACAGAACGCCGTCCCCCGGATGTCAAGCCGGATGCGGCCATCGCCGAGGTCGGACCACTCCGCGGCGAGCACGCGGCGCACCATCGACGGGGGTGTGTCGCCCTCGGGGCCATCGTCGACCTTCGGCCTGCGGCAGAACGAGCTGAAGTCGTGTTCCCCGATAAATGGCGCACAGGCAAGTTGCATCAGGTGCAGATCGAGCGGTTGGGACACGTGCCACGCCGTCCCCGCGAGGAAGGGGTTCGGGGTCTCGGTGTTCAAGATCGTGTAGCGATAATGGCGCCAGAGTGCGTCGAATCGCGCGCTGAAGTCTGGCGTCGGGGCCCACTCAGCCAGGCGCACCGCCAGTGCCGGCGCGCACATCTTGTTGACCCGGCGAGTTACATCGATGAGATCTGTCCGAGCCGGCAGGTCGACGCCCACCACCTGGCCCCATGCGTGCACACCGGCATCGGTCCTCCCGGCGCCGGTGACCTCCACATCGGTTCGGGTGACAAGCGACAACACCCGCTCGAGCGAACCCGCCACCGTCTCGACGTCGCGATTCTTCGCAAAGCCATGGAATGCGCCGCCGTCGTAGGCAACGGTGAATCGGGCACGGCGCGTCTCGGTCACGTCGTCATTCTGCCCGAGGACAACGCTGCCGAAAACGGCGTGAGGCGCCCGATCGGGCGCCTCACAAGTCCGATGTTCAGCCGTCGGCTCAGACGAGTTCGATTCTTGCCATCGGGGCGTTGTCGCCCTGACGAGGACCCAGCTTGTAGATACGTGTGTAGCCACCGGGACGCTCGGTGTACCGAGT
>JBJTFY010000212.1:0-9398 GCA_046093625.1 Actinomycetota bacterium | reverse complement strand
TCGAGACCGTGGCCGAGCACCAGCCGATCGGAGTGTCGGCCGTGGCCCGACTTCTCGAGATGGACAAGAACACCGCTCAACGACTTCTCGTGACGCTCGGACGACGCGGATGGCTCACGCAGAGCTCGCCCAAAGGCGCCTGGTCGTTGTCGGCGAAGGTGCTCGGAGTGTCGTCGCGGGTCAGTGCAACGATGGCCTCGCGCGCCCGGCCCCTGATGAGTTCACTCGTGGCGTCGACGCGCGAGACCATCACCTTGTGGAAACTCGACGGCTTCGAGGGTTCTCACACCGCCACCTTGGTCGACATCGTCGAGAGCCCCCAGGCGCTGCGCATGGCGGTCCCGATCGGCACCACCTTCGATCTCACCGTGCCCGAGGGATCGCGCTTCGACGTCCAGCCCTACTTGCGTCGCTTCCCCGACGGACGCACGGCGTGGGGCGAGCCCCGCGTCGACCACAGCATCCGCTACTGGGTGCACGACCGCACCTACCCGAGTGCGGTGAGCATCGGAAGCGTGATCTACGACGGGCCCGGGGCCGCCATCGGCACCATCGCGGTCATCGGCCCCAAAACGCGAATCGACGACGAGACGGCCCAGACGATCGGTCAGTCGATCGCCGACGCCGCGCGCGCGATCAGCGGATTCTGAAAAACCGCGAGGTTCGGCTCGCCATGAACTCTTGCCGAGCATGAAACGAACCCTGAACAACGAATGCCACGACGGTCCGCGCTTGTCCGTAGTCTTTCCCGCGGAAACAGAGACGTGCGCCGCTCACTCGCGTGAACGGCGGGCCGTCCGACCTCGAGGAGGAAACATGTTCAAGAGAATCGGCGCCGCCTTGGTGGGCGGGATGCTCCTGATCTCCGCGGCGTGCAGTGGTGGCGAGAAGTCCACCGACGAATCCACCGACTCCGGTCCGGCCCGAGCGCTCTTCCAGCCGCCCGGAGTGGTCGGGCCCGATTCCTTCGCCCCGTCGTTCGATCTGGCCACCTACGAGGTCACCGAAGAGGACGAGGCCCTCTCGGGAACGGTCGACTCATCGACACCGGGCCTGTACCGAGGTCGCACCTACGGAGGCACCGGCACCAACATCTGTGACGTCGAGAAAATGATCGAGTTCCTCACCTACTACGAGGACCGCGGTCGTGCGTGGGCCGAGATCCAGGGCATCGACTTCGAGAATCTCGCCGAGTACATGCGCGCACTGACCCCGGTCTTCGTCACCCAAGACATCAACGTGCGGATGTACGGCTTCAAGGACGGCGCGGCCTACGGCTACGACGCGGTCATCGGGGCCGGCACCGCACTGCTCATCGACGATCAGGGAATCCCGCGCGCTCGTTGCGCGTGTGGCAACCCGCTACTTCCCCCCACACCGGAGGAAACCCCCACCTCGGAACCAGCATCCACCACGGTTCCCGGGATCACCACGACCGAAACCGAGCCGGCGTGCCCCGAGCTCACGATTGCCGGCGAGTGGAGCGACTACGTGACCACCGAGGGAGTCACCTGGCGTTACGTCGCGGCCACTGCTCAGTGGATGAACGTCGACGACCCCGCCGCGTCGCTGGTCGACGCACTAACCGACATACCGGGGTACACCGAACAATGCGGAACTCCCGAAGTGGTGCAGCAACCTTGCCCCGTCGAAGTGCTCGGCTCCTCGTGGTCCGACGCGAATGGCGACGTCTGGACGTGGAGCAGCGAGACCGCCGGTGGGGCCAACTGGACTCGGGTCGACGAAGGAGTGCTCGTCCAGGTCGGCACGTCCGAGCTACCCGGGGTGTCGAGCGACTGCTACCAAACCGGACAGCGCACCCCGAACGAGTGCCCCGAAGAGTTCCAGGGGGCGCGACACGTCGACGAATACGGGACCGAGTGGGTCTTCACCGGATCAGCATGGTGGGCCAACATCGACGGTCAGAACGTGTACCTCACGACGCTCGAATTGTTCGGCGAGGACTGCGTCGACCCGGTGGAATGTCCGCCCTACAAGGCCCGCCTCGGTGACGACTACGTCGATCCCAATGGCGATCGCTGGAACTTCGATTACCACGGCAACGACCGACCCGGTTGGGACAATCTCGCCACCGATGAGGTGGAGTCCCTGAGCAACGGGGAACTTCCGCAGTCCGAGGACTGCGCTCCCCCGACGACCACCGCCGAACCGGAGTGTCCTCCGTCGAAGGCTCGCGTGGGCGACACCTGGGTGTCGACCTCCGGGCGCACCTGGGTGTTCGGCACCGATGGTGGCGCCGCTGGATGGGACGACGTGTCCACCGACGACATCGAGTCGCTCCCCACCACGTTGCTTCCCGAGACCGACGACTGTCCGATCCCCGTCGTGGCCACCTGCCCCGAACTCGATCCCGTCAACGGAGCGGGTTGGCTCACGCCCGATGGATCGATCTTCATCTACTCGATCGACCTCGAGGCATGGGTCAGCGCCGCTGATCCCAATGTGACGATCAGCAACACCGCACTCCTGCCCGGCTACGTCGACGAATGCTTGCCACCGTGCCCACCCTTGCAGATGTCCCCCGACGAGAACGGGGCGTGGGTCGACCCCTCCAATGGCGACGTGTGGGTGTGGGACGGCGAAATGGCGGCGTGGATCAACTTGATCTCCGGTGCGACGGTCGCATCGTCGATCGATCTGCCGTGGTACCGCACGAACTGCCTGCCTCCGTGTCCGCCCGACGATGGAGCCGGCGAGCAGGAAGCCAGTTGGACGACTCTCGATGGAACCGTCGTCAGTAGCTCGGCCACCGATCGCTTGCGCGACGTGAATCGCCAACCGGTGACGATCTCTGCCGGCGTTCCGACGATCGACCGAATCGACGACGGAAGGTTGCGTTCGACCGTCGCCGTGCTCGACGACTGCAACGAAGCTGGTTGCATCACCATCGGCGAGTCCCCGCAAGAAGGACACCTCTTCACCGACTCGCGTGGAGTGGACTGGCGCTTCGGAAGCGACGGTCAGTGGTACAGCGACGACGGTTTGATCGTCACGTCGGTGAGCGACATCCCCGGCTACGACGACATCTGCAATCCGCCCTCGACCCCCGAGGAGTCACCGTGCCCTCCGGAGTTCGAAGGGTCGCAGTACACCGATTCCAACGGTTTCACCTGGACCTGGGTCGGCTACAACAGCGACGAGGCCGACAGCGACCACGGCGCGCATTGGTACCTCAGCGGCGAAGGCTCCGGCACGTATCGCACCACCGCCGAACTGGAGGACGACGGGCGCTTCGCCGATTGTGCTCCCCCCGTCGAGACAGCCTCGGGTGATCTGGCGATCGACGTGCGCGCCAAAGGACCGGTGTGCGCCGGAATCTCGATGTACGTGGTGGCCAACGTCGTTCCCAGTGACGGGGCGACGATCGTCACGGTGATGTTCGAGATGAACGGCACACCGTTCGCCGCCACCGCGGCCTCGGACACCGCGTTCTTCACGTACGTCACCTCCGCCGATCCGGGCACGTTCACCGTGACGGTGTCGGCCACCGACTCGGCGGGACTCACTGGTGTCGCCAACCTGGACGTCACGTTCGACGAGTGCGGCACCCCGGCCACCCCCACCGAACCGACCAACGACGGCCTCTCCGTCCGGGTCTGGGCCAAGGGACCGGTGTGCGCCGGTTCGCCGATGGCGGTTTTCTTCACCGTGACGCCCAGTGACGGCGCCGCCGTGAACGAGGTTGGCGCCGACGTGGACGGCACGTACTTCGACGTGGTGACGTCGAACGGAAGCACGTGGAGCGGTCGGATCAACTCGACGACGCCGGGCACCTTCACGGTCACCGCGGGCGCGTCCGATACCGCGGGCGCAGTGGGTAGTTCGAGCATCGAAGTGACCTTCGAGGACTGCGGTCAGACTTCGACCTCGGTCGCTCGTCCCACCTTCACCCTCGTGCCCAGCATCCCGCCGGTGACGTTCACCCCGATCAACCCGGGCGCGACGACCACCACGGTGGCCAAGCCGGTGGTGACGCTGACACCCCGCATCCCGCCGATCACCCTGCGACCGGCCACGACCACCACCACGGTGGCCAAGCCGGTGGTGACGCTGACACCCAGCATCCCGCCGATCACCCTGCGACCCGCGACGACCACCACGGTGGCCCGCACGACCACGACGGTGGCCCGCACGACCACGACGACCACGACCGCACCGAACAACGTGTTCACCGTGGCGGTTCCCCCGACCGAGACGAGCAAGAAATGCGTCGAGAATCTCGACACCACCGGAACGGGGACGCTGTACATCCAGACGTCGGTGGCCCTGTCGACCTTGACGGCAAAGGTGAGCGGGAAGAATCGATTCACGTCGAAAAAGGCGCTCCAGCGATGGGCGATCACCGTGGAGAGGGCCGATGTGGGTCAGACACTCACCCTGACCGGCGTCCGCTCGGCCGGAGGCAACGTCACCGGAACGATCACCGTGCCCAAGGGCTGCGGAGACATCTGACGCTTCGGTGGAGGTGACGCGATCGCGTCACCTCCACCGAGTCGTCGTCAACGGGGCGCGTGTTCGCCGATCGGGCGAATGTCGAGTCGAGGCAAGAGCACTTGCACCAACGGGCCGATTCCCACGGCGAACAAAATCGTTCCCACGCCGATGGATCCACCGAGGGACAGTCCGGCCACCACGACCACCGCCTCGATCACGGTGCGACCAAGGCGCACGCTCACACCGCGCTCGGCGAGTCCCATCATCAAGCCGTCGCGGGGCCCGGGGCCGAGTCCCGCACCGATGTAGAGCGCGGACCCCACCGCGATCACGAGCAATCCGGCGATCAGCATCATGGCGCGCACCCACAGCCGATCGGGCTCACCGATCGAACCCTTGGCGAGGTCGACCACCAGTCCGATCTCGAGCGCGTTCAGGATCGTCCCGAGTCCGGGCCGTTGCCGCAGCGGAATCCAGAGCAACAAAAGCACGACACCGGTGACGATGATCACCACCCCGATCGACACGTCAAGCTTGTCGGCGACCCCCTTGTGGAAGACGTCCCACGGCGGCACACCGAGATGCGATTCGAGAAAGAGTGCGATACCGAACCCGAACAGTCCGAGTCCCACGAGGCAACGCAGGAGGCGTTCCGGAAAACGCTCTCCCATCAACCGACCCGCATCAGTAGCGGTAGCGCTCGGGTTTGAACGGGCCCGAGGGGTTCACACCGAGGTAGTCGGCCTGTTCGTCGGTCAGCTTGGTGAGTTTCACGCCGAGCGCACCGAGATGCAGCGAGGCCACTTTCTCGTCGAGGTGCTTGGGCAACACGTAAACACCGAGCGGATAGTTCGCCAGATTGTTGAAGAGCTCGATCTGGGCGATCACCTGGTTCGAGAACGAGCAACTCATCACGAAACTCGGGTGACCCGTCGCGCACCCCAGATTCACGAGACGACCCTCGGCAAGAACGATGATCGAGTGTCCGTCGGGGAACGACCACAGGTCGGTCCCCGGCTTCAACTCGTCGCGCGTCGCGCCACTGCGGGCCAATCCGGCCATGTCGATCTCGGAGTCGAAGTGTCCGATGTTGCAGACGATGGCGTTGTGCTTCATGAGCGCCATGTGGTCGACCGTGATG
This sequence comes from Actinomycetota bacterium, assembly GCA_046093625.1. Classification (GTDB taxonomy): domain Bacteria; phylum Actinomycetota; class Acidimicrobiia; order Acidimicrobiales; family Ilumatobacteraceae; genus Casp-actino8. Next base: position 3,802 of record JBJTFY010000212.1, on the reverse strand, counting down.
ATGTGGTCGTTGCCGGTGGCCGACACGAAGATGTCGACCTGGCCCACCACGTCCTCGATGGTGGTCACCTCGTAACCCTCCATCGCCGCCTGCAGGGCGTTGATCGGGTCGACCTCCGAGACGATCACCCGAGCACCTTGTCCGCGCAACGACTGGGCGCAACCCTTGCCCACGTCGCCGTAGCCGCACACCATGGCCACCTTTCCGGCGATCATGACGTCGGTGGCCCGACAGATCGCGTCGACGAGAGAGTGACGGCAGCCGTACAGGTTGTCGAACTTCGACTTGGTGACGGAGTCGTTGACGTTGATCGCCGGGAAGAGCAGTTCGCCCTTCTCGTGCATCTTGTAGAGACGCATCACACCGGTCGTGGTTTCCTCGGTGACACCCTTGATCCCGGCCGCCATACGGGTCCACTTCGTGGGGTCCTGCTTCAGACCTCGTTGCAACAAACCGAGCACGATGGCCAACTCGGCGTTGGACGCCGTGGTGGGGTCGGGCACCTCGCCCGACTTCTCGTACTCCACGCCCTTGTGCAGCAACAGCGTGGCGTCTCCGCCGTCGTCGAGGATCATGTTGGGGCCGTCGCCATCGGGCCACGTCATCATCTGCTCGGTGCACCACCAGTACTCCTCGAGCGTCTCACCCTTCCACGCGAACACCGGGACACCGGAGGGGTTCTCGACGGAGCCCTCCGGGCCCACCGCCACGGCGGCGGCGGCGTGATCCTGGGTGGAGAAGATGTTGCAGGACGCCCAGCGCACCTCGGCGCCGAGTTCGACCAGGGTTTCGATGAGCACGGCGGTCTGGATCGTCATGTGCAGCGAACCCGAGATGCGCGCACCCTTCAGGGGCTTGGACGCCCCGTACTCCCGGCGCAATGCGCGCAGGCCGGGCATCTCGTGCTCGGCGAGGTGGATCTCCTTGCGGCCGAACGGCGCCATCGACAGATCGGCGACGCGGAAATCCTTGCGGGCAGCCATGGACATGTTGACTCCTTGGGGTCGGGGGATGTGACGGGACGCGAAATGAGAACTCGCTCCCGGGCCGGGGCCTGCTGGCACCGATCTGTCAGCCCGTCGACGTCATTGTAGAGCGTTCTGTGCGCCGGACCGGCGATCGGTTCAGGAGCGTCCGGTGGAGCGCACGCCCTCGGCCGCGATCTTGGCCATCAGACGCTCGTGTTCGGCGTCGCCCACCACCACGGACACTTCCACCAGCATCACGGCGATGCCATCGCGCACGGTGTACCGCCGCTTCAATCGGGGGTTGTAGAGCGCGCCCTCGTCGTCGAGCACGTACAACGGGCCCTTGTCGACGGGACAGGCCAACACGGTGAGCAGTTCGGGGTCGAGAGCCATGTCCGAGAGGGTACCGATGTCGGGACCCGACGCGTCAGGCCGAGGTGATGGCGGCCAGCAACTCGGCCACCCGCTCGTCGCACGAATCGCGGTCGGGGGCCTCCAGATTGAGTCGCAACAAGGGCTCGGTGTTCGACGGACGCAGGTTGAACCACCAGTCGCCGCAATCGACCGTCAGACCGTCGAGGCGGTCCTGGGCGTGGCCCGAATACGCCCGGGAAACGGCGTCGATGACCGCCCGCGGGTCGTCGACCTGGGTGTTGATCTCACCACTGGACGAATAGCGCTCGAACGGCTTGCGCATCTCCGACAAGGGTTCACCGACTCGACTCATCTCCTCGAGCATCAACATGGTCGCGATCAACCCACTGTCGGCGCGGAAGTTGTCGCGGAAGTAATAGTGGGCCGAGTGTTCGCCGCCGAACACGGCACCGGTCTCGGCCATCACCTGCTTGATGAACGAGTGACCGACTTTCGTGCGCACCGGTACGCCGCCGTTCTCGCGCACCACGTCGGGGACGGCGCGACTGCAGATGAGGTTGTGCAGGATCGTCGCACCGGGGTTCTTGCGCAACACCGCCGCGGCGAGGATCGCCGTCGTGGTGGAGCCGGACAGGCCCCGTCCGAGTTCGTCAACGACGAACACCCGATCGGCGTCACCGTCGAACGCCAGTCCGACGTCGAAACCGCCCGCGCTCACCCGTGCCTGTAGGTCGCGTTGGTTGACACTCTGCAACGGATCGGCCGGGTGGTTCGGGAAGGTGCCGTCGAGTTCGGGGTACATCACCTCGAGTTCGAGCCGGGGAAGACGCTCGAACACCGCCGGGACCACCAGACCGCCCATCCCGTTGGCGGTGTCGGCCACCACGCGCATCGGTCGCAAACTCGCCGGATCGATGAACGACACGACGTGGTCGGCGAACGCCGACAACAGGTCCCGTTCGGTGGTGCGTCCCGCGCGAACAGCGGGTGCGAAGGTCTCACCGTCGAGCACCCGAGCGGCGGTCTCCTTGATCTCGTTCAATCCGGTGTCGGCACCGATGGGACGCGCTCCGGACAGACACAGTTTGGCTCCGTTGTACTGGGCGGGGTTGTGCGAGGCGGTGAAGATCGCTCCGGGCGCGTCGAGGCGACCGGCCGCGAAGTACAGCATGTCGGTGGAGGCCAGTCCGATGTCGATCACGTCGATGCCGTGCTCCATCAACCCGCGAGAGAAAGCCTCGACCAACTCGGGGCCCGACGGACGCATGTCGCGTCCGACGATGGCCACCGTCGCCGCGGTGAACCGTGCGAAACCGACGCCGAGGGCGTAGGCGATCTCGGGGTCGAACTGGTCGGGAACGGTGCCTCGGATGTCGTAGGCCTTCACGATCTGATCGAGTTGCGCGCGCGAGCCCATGACGAACGGTCACCCTATCGGCGGGGCGTCACCCGAACCGTTCAGAGTTCGCCGTCGGGGGCCGTGACCAGCCGATTCGCCCGCTGTGCACGACGGTCACGACGGAACATGACCACGGCGACCACGATGCCGGCGATGGTCAACAGGTACGCGAACCGGTCGATGACACTCGGATCGAACGACATCGAGACCGACTTCTCGGTGGGGACCACGACCATCATGTTCGGCGCGACCCGGTAAGGGCCTCGTGCACCGGACACGTTCCAGTTCGGGAAGTAGCTGACCCTCACGAGCACCGGAACCCCGACACGGTCGACGTCGAACGACAACGACTGCTCGTCGACCACCACGTTCGACACCGCGACCGGGTCGAGGTCGACCACGTCGATGGAATCCGAGGTCACCACCACGTCGACTTTGCGCGAATCGGAGCCCGGCTCGCCCTCGCGACGCGAGAGGTCGACCTCGACCGCGACACGCTGCCAGTCTTCGGGACCGTCAGCCGCGGGCAGGGCCGCCCACTCCGAACGATTCTGGAGCCAACTCGTACCCAACTCGAGCCATCGTTCGCGTTGGTCTCCGGAACGCGACTCGACGACGACCGGTCGCACGGTCAGCGGGACGACGATCTCGGAGCCCGCGACCCGATAGATCTTCCATGGCCCCGACGTGGCGATCTCGGACAAGGCGCCCCCGTCGGCCACCACTTGATCGGCCTTGTCGATCGCCTCGGGTGTGACGGCCAAGTAGTACTGGATCCCCAACTCCTGCATGTAGCTCACGCCGACGGAGGCGTCGTTGTTGACGTAGCGGAGTTCGCGCACCGGATTCGACGACTGCTTCGACATGGCCCCGGCGGCGAGGAAGTGGTACGGCGTGGTGCCGGCCGCCTCGAAGAACAGGCCCTCGCTCGATCCGATGCACCCGTCGGTCCAGAACGGCAACAGCATCAACGCCATCGTGGTGCCGTACTTGTCGTTGCCGCCGTGGTTCTCCCAGAGGGCCCGACCGCACCCGTCGCTCTCTCCGATCGACTTCATCG
>JBJTFY010000211.1:0-3258 GCA_046093625.1 Actinomycetota bacterium | reverse complement strand
ACCCCACGGGCCGGCGAGGCTCAATGTAGTGCGGAGTCGCGGACCGACCGGTCAGTCCTTGGGTGGGGTGTACGTGGGGAGGAACCGGCCGAGTCGCGCGATGGCCGCGGTGTGATACTTCGCCCCCGGCAAGGTGACGATGCGCAGGTGATCCGTGTTCGGCCAGTTGAAGCCGGTGCCCTGCACCACCAACACCTTCTCGGCGCGCAGGAAGTCGAGCACGAATCGTCGATCGTCGGCGATCGGGTACATCTCGGGGTCGAGTCGCGGGAACACGTAGAGCGCGCCCTTGGGCACGACGCAGGTGACCCCGGGGATCTTCTGCAGCGCGTTCACGGCGGCGTCGCGTTGGGCCAGCAGACGCCCGCCGGGCAGGACCAATTCCTTGATGCTCTGTCGTCCACCGAGTGCCGTCTGGATGGCGTACTGGGCCGGGTGGTTGGCGCACAGGCGCATGTTCGTGAGCATGTTGACGCCCTCGATGTAACTGGCCGCGTGCTTGCGCGGCCCGGTCATCATCATCCAGCCGCTGCGGAATCCGGCGAGGCGGTACGCCTTCGACAGGCCGTTGAAGGTGACCACGAAGGCGTCGGGGGCCAACTCCGCCATGCAGTGGTGGACGGCGTCGTCGTAGAGGATCTTGTCGTAGATCTCGTCGGCGAAGATGACGAGGTTGTGTTCGATGGCGAGGTCGGCGATCGCGCGCAGGGTCTGTCGGCTGTAGACGGCGCCGGTGGGGTTGTTCGGGTTGATGACGACGATGGCCTTGGTGTTGGCGTTCACCTTGGTGCGGATGTCGTCGAGGTCGGGGTTCCACCCGTTGCCCTCGTCGCAGAGGTAGTGCACCGGCGTTCCGCCGGCGAGGGTCGTCGAGGCCGTCCAGAGCGGATAGTCGGGAGCCGGGATCAGAACCTCGTCACCCTCGTCGAGCAGCGCGTTCAGCGACAACTGGATGAGTTCACTCACTCCGTTGCCGAGCCAGATGTCGTCGGGATCGGTGATGTCGATGCCGAGCGTCTGATAGTGCTGGACCACGGCGGTGCGGGCCGAACGGATGCCTTGCGAATCGCTGTATCCCTGGGCCTGCTGCAGGTGGCGAGTGACGTCGACCAGGATCTCCGGCGGAGCCTCGAAGCCGAACGGGTGCGGGTTCCCGATGTTGAGCTTCATGATGCGGTGCCCCTGCTCCTCGAGGCGCTTGGCCTCTTCGAGCACCGGCCCACGAATGTCGTAGAGGACGTGGGCCAGCTTCTGCGACTGCAGGATCTCGCTCGGTCCGCTCGAGGGGGAATTCATGCTTCCGAAACTACCGTCCCGCTCCGCGCGGCGACCGTCTCATTTTCGGACCCCGAAACGCGACTTCAGATGATGTTCAACGCGTCGAGGAATCGCGCCGCGACCGATGCATCGCCGGAGACCGAACAGTGGTCGCGCCACGACGAGCGCTGCGTGCCCCAGTCGACGAACGCGTGTCCCGAACTGCTCACGGTCGCAACGGCCGAGCCCGACGCACCGCTGGCGACGACGATGTCGTCTCCGCTCGGCGCGATCGTCCATTCGCCGCCGCCGGGTCCGGTGAGCACGAGCACGATCGGGGCCGACAGAGCCGCGCCGAGGTTCTGTTGCATCTGCGGCATGCCGGTGATCATCCAGCGCACGGCGGGACCGATGCGCGTCGCGTCGGACGCCGGGAGTTCGCGCACGATGGGCCCGCGTGGCGCCAGCAGGTCGATGCGCAGGTGGCAGTAGTGGTCGAAGGCGTACGCGTCGGCGAGTTGGTGCATGGGATACGAACCGAGGTCGGCCAGCGGAATGACGGTGGACGCCAACGGCTCGTCCTGGAACGAGGCGAGCACATCGACCGCCTTGTCGCAGTAGTCCAGGTACTCGGCGAGTATCTGCTGGTTGGTCCAGTCCTTGCGGGGCTCGACCAACAGATCCATCATCCTTTCGGCGGGCAGTTGAACCGGCTCGGGCGGTGCCGGTGACGGGTCGACGGTCTCCTTGTAGTTCGAACTCATGTGTGCCACGAGATCGCGCACCGACCAGCCGGCGCATCCGCTCGGTCGGCTCCACTCCTCATCGGTCAGCGACGAGATCACCTGCTTTACCTCGTCCACCGCGAGGCGCAACGCGACGACTGCTTCTTTCGACATCTCCTACCCCCTGTTCACACCTTGTATACACGGCTGGCGGTGCCGGAGAAGAGCGCAGCCCTCTCGTCGGGGGAGAAGCCCCTCGTCATCTTCTTGTAGGCGTTCCACAGCACGTTGTACGACAGCGACAAACGGTCGACGGGGAAGTTCGACTCGAACATGCAGCGCTCGGGTCCGAAACACTCGATCGCGTGGAGGTAGTAGCGCGACTGCGCGGCGAGGAACTCGTCCGAGGTCGGGGGACGCTCGGCCGTGTTCCACCCGAAACCGTTGTCGGGCATGGCGAGTCCGCCGATCTTGGCCACCGTGTTCGGCAGGGCCGCGATGTCGGCGATGTCGGTTTTCCACTGCCCGAAGATCTCCTCGCGTTGGGACGCGTACGGCCCGACGCCGATCGGCGTGCCGAAGTGGTCGAGCACCATCGTCGTGCCGGGGGTGGCCCGCGCCAACTCGAGGAACTCGCGGTTCTGGTGGTGGTAGTGCCACGAATCGTAGGTGAGACCGCGCTCGCCGAGGCGCCGCACACCGCGCCGGAAGTCGGGGTCGAGATACAAATCGCGCGGAGCGTGGCCCGGGATCATCATCGCGTCGGGGTGCTCGGCGCGCGACAGTGCGTCGCGCACGCCGCGGAACAGACCGCGGCCGGCCTCGGTGTGGAGGTCCAGGAGGTCGTCGAGGTCGTCGCGACGAAGATCGACGTGACCCACGATGCCGGCCATCAACGGCTCGGGGTCCGAGAGGGCTTGATCGGCGATGTAGCGGGTCTCGCCGAGCGAGCGAAGGTGTTCGGGCGCGGATCGGTCGTACGCCGACCCGCACTCCATGAACACGGTTTTGACCACGCGGTGTCCACCGCGCGCGTCGCGTTGCAGGTCGTCGCGCTGATAGGGGAGCCCCTGCCCGGCCGGCCACAGGTGGTGGTGCGGATCGATGATCTCGAGTTCGGGATCGACGATCTCCTCGATCACCTGGTCGAGCCACTCCTGGGTTCCCGGTGCGTTCATGAACGCATCCTTGTGGCGGACGCGGCACTTGGCAAGAGAGATCAGTGGGTTCGTTGCAGGTGTCGGACCTCGCCGGAGAAGAGCGGGGTGCAGACCGC
>JBJTFY010000210.1:0-2853 GCA_046093625.1 Actinomycetota bacterium | reverse complement strand
ATCGTCGACGTGGGGCAGGCGACGACGACCGGACGACGCCCGGACAGGTCGGCGAGCGCCGCGATGCACGCGGCGCGGGCCACCTCGGGCACCGCGATGGTGCCGTCGGCCGCGCCGATCAACGACGTGAGCGCCGCGTCGTCGCGAAGACGAGCGGGTAGCGAGGCGAGAACACCCGCCGACTGTCGTGCCCCGGTCGTCTGCGTCACGGTCGACTCACAGCGAATTGAACGTGTTCATCGCGGCGTCGATGCCGACGGCGAGAATCGACTCCACCGCGTCGGCCGCCACGTTGACGGCCACGTCGAGCACGCGACGTTCGTCGGCGGGAACCTTGCGCAGAACGTGGTCGGCGCCCTGTTCCTTGTTGGGCGGCTTGCCCACTCCGATGCGCACCCGCACGTAGTCGTGGGTCCCGAGATGACTCGAGATCGAACGCAATCCGTTGTGACCGCCGAGACCGCCGCCGACTTTCAGGCGCACGGTTCCGGGCGGGAGGTCGAGTTCGTCCTGGACCACGATCAAGCCCTCGTGGCCCGCGAACCCGTAGCGCTTCACCAGTTTGCGCACGGCCTGACCACTCTCGTTCCTGACCGTGGTGGGGAAAGCCAGCACGGCGCGTTTGTCGCCGAGTCGCACCTCGGCCACGAGCGCCGAGTCCCGACCGGCCTTGAGGGTTTCACCGCGACGTCGGGCCAACTCGACCACGGTCTCCTCGCCGACGTTGTGGCGCGTCCGGGCGTACTGCTTCCCCGGGTTGCCCAGCCCGACGACGAGCGCGTCGAAGGCCGATGATTTGGTGCGGGTCGCATCGCCCGATCGGCCGAGCAGGCCCATGGCGGGCTCAGGACTTGGGCTTGGCGTCACCGGCCGGAGCCGCGGCACCCTCGGCCGGAGCCGCGGCGGGCGCCTCTTCGGCCTTGCTGCCGGCGAGAGCGGTGACGATGGCGGTGTCGGGTTCGCCCAGGGCGCGGGTACCCGCGGGCAACGAGATCTGACCGAGTCGAATCACGTCGCCGGGCTGCATCGCCGACACGTCGATCGCGATCTCGCTCGGCATGTTGGCCGGGGTGGTGACGATGTCGATCGTGTCCTGCGAGGCGTCGACGAGTCCGCCCTCGGCCAGCACGGCCTTGGCCTCACCGACGAGGCGGACCGGAACGGCGATGGTGAGTTCCTCGCTCATGTTGATGCGCAGGAAGTCGACGTGGGCGACGGTGCGGCGAACCGGGTGGCGCTGCAGGTCCTTGATGACGGCCGGGTAGACGTTGCCGTCGACCTTGATCTCGAGGATGGTGTTGGTGCCCGCGGCACCCGACAGGGCGATACGCAGGTCACGACGGTCGACGATGACCGATACGGGCTCCATGCCCTGTCCGTAGATGACGGCCGGGATCTTCTCTTCGCGACGGATGCGACGAGCTTCGGCGCTACCGGAGACGCGACCGGGGGTGGCAACAAGGGTGGTGGACATGACGGCGGCCTTTCGTGCCGGGCGGGCGGGACAACGGTGGACAAGCCTAGGGGCGCTCGACCGTGGTTCACTACCCCGACCCGGGCCCCGAAACGGGCGGTCAGGCCTGGTTTTCGCCGCCGAAGATCTCGCTGACGCTGGTGTCGTCGAAGACCGCGGCCAGGGCGTCGGCGATGATCCGACCGACCGACAGCACCTCGATCTTGTCGATCTTGGCCGCCGGTGGAAGCGGCAGGGTGTTCGTCAGCACGACGCGGTCGATGCGCGAATTGGTCAGGCGCTCGATGGCCGGTCCCGAGAGCACGCCGTGGGTCGCCATCGCCCACACCTCGGTCGCGCCCTTGTCGAGCAACAAGTGGGCGGCCGAGACGATCGTCCCGCCGGTGTCGATCATGTCGTCGGTCAGGATGCACAGTCGCCCTTCGACCTCACCGATCACGTCGAGGGCCTGAGCGACGTTGGTGCTGCCCTTGGGACGGCGCTTGTACACGAACGCCAGGTCGGCACCGAGGTGTTGTTGCATGCGTTCGGCCACCTTGATGCGTCCCGCGTCCGGCGAGACGATGACGGGGTTCTTCGCGTTCTCGCGGATGTACTTCTCGATCACGGGCATGGCGGTGAGGTGGTCGACCGGCCCGTCGAAGAAGCCCTGGATCTGACCGCTGTGCAGGTCGATGGAGACCATGCGCTTGGCGCCGGCGGCCTTGAAGAGGTCGGCGATGAGTCGAGCGGTGATGGGTTCGCGACCTTCGGCCTTGCGGTCCTGGCGGGCGTATCCGTAGAAGGGGCAGACCGCGGTGATGCGCTTGGCCGACGCGCGTTGGGCCGCGTCGATCATGATGAGTTGTTCCATGATCGAGTCGTTGATCGAACGGCCGTCACAGCCGAAGTGGCTCTGCTTGATGAAGACGTCGGAGCCGCGCACGCTCTCGGCGAAGCGGGGACGAACCTCGCCGTTGGCGAACTCCACGAGGTTCGGTTCGCCGAGTTCGATGCCGAGGTAGTCGGCGACCTCACGGGCCAGCGCCATGTGCGTGCGCCCCGAGTAGAGCGCCATCCGCTTGGTCGTGACCTTGTCCACCTGACTCACTCCGTCGCCCATCCCCTCGATCGTCGCAAGCCCACCGTCACGTCGACGGGCCCGTCTCCGAATCATAGAACGCGCCGGTGCTGGAGCCGTCAGTCACCGCGCTACCCGGCGCGAGATGTGCGAACGGACCGACGCGACAGTCGACGCCGATCCGAGTCTGGCGCCCGACGGTGTTCTCCACCCGTGACCCGTCGCCGACGACGGAGTCGACGAGGCGGGTGTCGGGCCCGATCTCGCAGCCGTCGCCGATCACGGTGCGCCCCTGCAACATGGTGCCCGGGAACAAGGT
>JBJTFY010000209.1:0-2768 GCA_046093625.1 Actinomycetota bacterium | reverse complement strand
GGCGCCGAGGGCCTTATCCTCGCCGGCGCGATATTTCGCCCAGGCCTCCGGTTGCGCCGCGATGGCCTCGTCGACGATGGCCTCGAGTGCCGAGGTGTCCAGGGCCTCGAAACCGTGCGCCGCCGCGATCGACCGGCGTGTCCTCTTCCTTGGTGTGACTCAGACCGTTCGTCGACGACGAGAAGATCATCACGGTGGGCACACTGCGAGCCATCTCACTGGCGTCGTGCAGGGCCCCGCTCGGCAACTCGATCTGGTGTCCCTCAACTTCGAGCACGCTGGCCCGTGCCGCGTCGAGCAGCACGGGATGGAACGGCATCGGTGGGATGCGGAAGATGTGTTCCCACTCGACCGTGCATCCCTCGGCGGCGGCCGCAACCTCGGCGGCCGCTCGACTCTCGGCCAGCATGGCGGCCAACTCGGGGGCGTCGATGTGTCGCATGTCGAGCGTGATGGTGGTCTCGCCGGCGACCGCGGTCACGACGCCGGGTTTGCAGGCCACCGCCCCCACGGTGGTCACACCGTCGTGGCGATCGCCGATCTCGGCCACGGCCAGTGCGAAACGCGATGCGGCGCGGAAACTGTCGCGACGCATGGGCATGGGCATGGTGCCGGCATGGGCGGCTTGACCACGAAAGACGAGGCGCTCGCGCTCGATCCCCTTGGTGCCGGTGACGGTGCAGATGCCCTTGCCCAGGGACTCGAGCACGGGTCCCTGTTCGATGTGCACCTCGACGTACGCCCGCACGTCGTGCAGTCGGGTGCGCGCACCGTCGAGGAGGTCGAGATCGACCCCGTGCGCCGGTAGCACGTCGGCGAGTCGACCACCTTCCTTGTCGACCAGTCCGCGCAGGATGTCGACGTCGAGGGTGCCCATCACGGCGGCCGAGCCGAAGAGCGAGCGCCCGAAGCGGGCTCCCTCTTCGTCGGCCCAGTCGACGAGGGCCACGGTGATCGGTGGAGTGCCGTGTTTGGCGAGCGAACGCAACAACTCGAGCCCGGCCATGACCCCGAGTGCGCCGTCGAGCCAGCCGCCCTTGGGAACACTGTCGAGGTGGCTGCCCACCACCAGGGTGTCGGATCGTTCGCCCCGCAAGTACGCCCAGAGATTGCCGGCCTCGTCGACATCGACCTCGACCGGAAGCGTGGCGAGGCTCTCGCGCAACAACGCGCGGGCCGCGAGCCACTCGGGCGTCCAGCAAAGTCGTCGCGACCCGTCGGGTCCGCCCGTTCGTGCGGCCAAGTCGCGCAGGCTCGACACGACCCGTGCGGGATCGAATGAGGTGGTCACGGTGCCGGTGGACATGCGACAACGGTACCGTGAGCGCCCGTGAGCGCGCGAACGACCGACCACATCCTGATCGACGACCTGCGGGTGACGTGCATCATCGGTGTGCTCGACCACGAACGCGTGACACCGCAGCCGTTACGCATCGACGTCGACATCGAGGTCGACCTGCACGACGCGGGTCAGAGCGACGACCTGACGCAGACGGTTCACTACGGCGAAGTCGCGGTGGCGTTGGCCAACCTGGCCCGCGACACCGAGTACCAGTTGCTCGAGCGCCTCGCCCAACACATGACCGAGGTGGTGCTGTCGTTCCCGCTGGTTCGCGCCGTCGACCTGACCTTGACGAAACTCGAGCCACCGATCCCCGAACGAATCGGGTCGACCGCGGTGCGCCTGCGCCGGGTGCGCTCGGACTTCTCGTCGTCGACACCCCACAAGGCGATCCTCGCTCTCGGAAGCAACATCGGTGACCGCGCCGGCTACCTACGGTTCGCCATCGATCGACTCGGCGATCGGGTCACCGCGCAGTCGCAGGTGTTCGAGACCGACCCGGTGGGTGGTCCCGAGAACCAGGGCGCGTACCTCAACATGGTCGTGGCCATCGACACCGAACTCGACCCCTACGCGCTGTTGCGGTGGTTGCACCGCATCGAAGCCGATGCCGGCCGGGAGCGCGTCGTGCACTGGGGTCCGCGCACGCTCGATCTCGACTTGTTGTTCTTCGACGACGTGGTGATCGACGGCGGCAACCTCGCCGTGCCCCATCCGCGCTACGCCGAGCGTCGCTTCGTTCTCGCCCCGCTCAGCGAAGTCGCTCCCGAACGTTGCCCGTCGGGCTGGGAGACGAACCTGGCACCCGATGCGGTGTACCCCCGCGGGCCCCTCTCGAACTTCTGAGCCGACCCTCAGCCGACGACGGCCCGCTCGACTCGGCGGATCTTCTCGGGGTAGTGGCCACGACCGAATTCGGGACGCTGACGCAGCACGATCTCGAGCAACTCGTCGTGCTGGGCGGTCTCTTTCCAGGGCAGGGCGATGTAGAGCGGAAGACCGAACACCCGCAGCGAGTCGAGATTCGAGTACACGTGCTTCTGGTAGAGGTAGCGCTCCTCCCACGGCCAGTTCGACGGGGCGAACCCGGTGCCGGGGTCGAGAATGCACGACCCCCGGAGTCCGTAGCGATCGGCGACGCGCAACTGCGCCTCGAAGAAGTCGAGCATCGCCTTCACCGGGTCGGCGCGCACCATCTCCATCTCGCGGGGGTTGGGGCCCGACAGGAAGGGCAGGACGATGGGGACCCCGAAGTCGGCGGCGACTTGCCACATCTCGTCGGTCTGCATCCCGTCGGCGGCGTTGATGACGCTGGCACCGGACTCGAGGGCGCGCCGTGTGACCTGCGGCTTCCAGGAGTCGATGCTCAAGGGCACGCCGAAGCCGGCCAACGCCTTCACGATCGAGTCGAGACGTTCCCACTCCT
>JBJTFY010000208.1:0-2880 GCA_046093625.1 Actinomycetota bacterium | reverse complement strand
TCGATGCGCCCCGTGGGATGGGCGGCGATGAAGCCCCGCCGTGCGCGCTCGAAATCGCCCGGATCATCGGGGACCGTGGCGGCGGCGTTGCGGGCCGCCGTGTGGGCGGTGGCCGGTTTGTGGCGCGTCACGTCGGGCATCTCTGGCTCTCCCTCGCTTTCTGTGCGACCACGCGACACTAGACGCGCGTGCTCGACCGGCCTCCGCCTCGGGCGCCCCGAAGCCCGCGCCACTAGTGTCGCGGGCGGGCCCTACGGCTCACATGACGAACCCACCGAACGAAGGGGACAGCGATGCCCAAGCCAGGGATGCACTCCGGGGTCGAGACCGACGACGGCCTCAATCTCGCGATGTCGGAGAAGGCCAAGCCACTCTTCGAGGCGGTGAAGAAGTTCATCGCCGAGGAAGTCGAGCCGATGGCGGCGAAGTTCTACGAGCTCGGCGAGAACCGTGCCGACCGCTGGGACTATGCGCCCGGACAACTCGAGTTGCTCGAGGGCGTGAAGTCGAAGGCCAAGGCGCAGGGACTCTGGAACTTCTTCCTCCCGAACGCCGACACTGGTGAGGGCCTGAGCAACCTCGACTATGCGTACATCGCCAACGAGCTCGGCAAGAACCGTCTGGCCTCCGAGTGCCTGAACTGCTCGGCACCCGACACGGGCAACATGGAAGTCCTCGAGCGTGTGGGTACCCCGGAGCAGAAGAAGCGCTGGCTCGAGCCACTCCTCGAAGGTGAGATCCGCTCGGCGTATGCGATGACCGAACCGGGCGTGATGTCGTCGGACGCCAAGCAGATCGGCACGGTGGCAGTTCTCGATGGTGACGAGTGGGTCATCAGCGGCGAGAAGTTCTACATCTCGGGAGCGGGCGACCCCCGCTGCAAGATCATGATCACCATGGTCAAGACCAACCCAAACGCCGACACCTACAAGCAGCAGTCGCAGATCCTCGTGCCGATCGACGCGGCTGGCGTGGAGATCGTTGGCCCGATGGAGGTCTTCGGCCAGGACGACGCTCCTCACGGCCACATGCACATCAAGTTCCACGACGTGCGAGTGCCGAAGGAGAACATCCTGTGGGGCGAGGGTCGAGGCTTCGAGATCTCGCAGTTGCGCCTCGGGCCGGGTCGAATCCACCACTGCATGCGCTCCATCGGTTCGGCCGAGCGCGCCATCGAGATGATGGTCGACCGTGGTCTCAGCCGTGAGGGCTTCGGCAAGAAGCTCATCAACCTCGGCAAGAACATGGAAGTCATCTCCCGTGCCCGCATCGAGGTCGAGGCCATGCGTCTCATGGTGCTGCGTGCCGCAAAGGCCATGGACACCCTCGGCAACGCCGAGGCCCGCGTGTGGGTGAGTGCCGTCAAGGCGATGGTGCCGGAGAAGTGCTGCGACATCATCAACGAGGCGATCCAGATGCACGGTGCCGCAGGCATCTCGCAGTGGTTCCCGCTCGCCGAGATGTGGCACGGTCAGCGCACGCTGCGCCTTGCCGACGGTCCGGATGAGGTGCACCACCAAGTGGTGTCGCGCGCCGAGGCGAAGAATCGCGAGGCCGAGCGCAGCGCGGGCGCCGGACAGCACAGCCACCGCGGCTCGCTGTTCACCGGCTCCAGCTGAGCGCTCGGGCCGACGCTGTGTCGGCTTGATGGCTCACAAGATTTCGATCACCGCCGACCGTGTCCGGAGGATGCGGTCGGCGGTGTCGCGTCTGGGGCGCGCTGTGGTGGTTTGGTGTGGCGTTGGTGGAGTGGTCGTGGTGGGCAGGGCACGGTGGTGCCGTCGGGTAGTCGTAGTTGGAGGTTGAGTGCGCTGCCGGATACCTCGACGCCGGGTTGGTGTTTGACGGTGTGGTGGTGTCGGCACCAGAGGGCGAGGTTGTCGAGTGTGGTGGGCCCGCCGTGTTCCCAGGGGGTGAGGTGGTCGATGTCGCACCAGTGGGCGGGGATGTGGCAGTCGGGGTGGCGGCAGCCGCCGTCGCGGGCGACGAGTGCGCGCCATTGGTGGTCGGTGGCGAGGCGTTGTGTAGTCGTGAGCGCGACGACGTTGCCGGTGGTGTCGGTGATGGCGGTCTGTGTGTCGGCGTGTTGGGTGAGGGTTTCGGCCGGTGCGGTGATGAGGAGGGTGGGGCGTTCGCGGCCGCCGCTGACGGCACCTTTGGCGTAGGCGGCGCAGAGCTGCACGAGGCCGTCGGCGAGACGCTGTCCGGTGGTGCGCCCGTCGCGCTCGGAGGGTTTCCCGGCGATGTGCGACACGGCGGCCTGGACCTCACGTGCTGCGAGGGTGGGGAGGGTGAGGGTGGCGGTGATCATGCCGTCGGCGGGGTCGGCGAACCGGAGGGACCGTTTCGTGTAGCGGCGTGCCTCGACCTGCTCGGGTGTCTCGGTCTGGTGCTGTTCCTTCCACTCCTCGACCACGGCTTTCGCAGGCGCGAGCGTCGGCTGGTACGGCGAGGGCGACACCATCACTGCCGCCGACCCGACCGCCTCGACCCTGACCGCCACACCCAAGAAGTTCGCCGGTCTGACTGTCGTCAGCAACGAACTCCTCGCCGACAGCGACCCCGCGATCCTCGACGCCGTCGCGCAGGACCTCGTGGCGCAGATCGGCCGGAAACTCGACCTCGGTCTGTTCGAGGGCACTGGGTCGAACAATCAGCCGACCGGGCTGAAGGCGACCAGCGGCATCAACGAGGTGTCGATGGGCACGAACGGTGAAGCGCCGTCGGACCTGTCGAAGATCGCCGATGCGATTTACGAACTCCAGACCGACAACGCTGTCCCGACCGCACTGGTGCTCCACCCGCGGACCCTCGGCACACTTCGGAAGTTGAACGACACGACCGGCCGGTCGTTGCTGGTCCCGCCGACCGATCCCGGTG
>JBJTFY010000207.1:0-2295 GCA_046093625.1 Actinomycetota bacterium | reverse complement strand
GTCCGCTCCGCCACCGTCGCCACCGCACTCGAGCAACGGCGCTCCTTTCTCCGGGCGCAGGCGGTGGCGCAGTTCGCCCCCGAGATCGCCGGTTCGGCCGAACCGGCGGTGGTGGCCCGCATCGTCGATTTCACGATGAGCCTCGAGAACATCGACTACCTGCGCACGAGCGTCGGCTTGAGCAAGCCGCGGGTTCGCGAGACTCTGACCGCGGCCCTGCGACTCGCGCTGGCCTGAGCGGTCAGCCGAGAAACTCGAACTTGCGCCGCCACTCGTCGAGGGCGGCGTCGATCTGAACGGGCGCCACCGGCGCCGAGATCAGATAGCCCTGGGCCGCGTCGCAGCCGAGGTCGCGCACCATGCGGAACTGATCCGGGGTCTCCACGCCCTCGGCCACCACGTGCAGTCCGAGCGAGTGGCCCACCTCGACCCCCGATCTGACCATCGGATCCGGCTCGGGCGCGGCGACGTCGAGGCGGCTCACCATCGCACGGTCGATCTTCAACTCGGTGAACGGCGCCGCCAGCACGCGTTCGTAGTTGCTCGTTCCGGTGCCGAAATCGTCGACCGCGAGTCGAAAGCCGGCCAACCGCAATCGGGTGAGGATGGCCAGCGCCGGTGCGGCGTCGGTGATGGGGGCGGTCTCGGTGACTTCGAACGTCCACGACTCGGGAGGCGCCGCCTCACCGAGCAGTCGTTGGGCGCGCCGCGGCAACTCCTCGTCGTCGAGATCGAGCACCGAAATGTTCACGCTCACGTCGGGCATCGACCGCAAGGCCCGATGACGGGTTCGATCGCGGGCCGCCATACCCATGACGGTGTCGAGCAATTCCGACGTGCGACCGACCTCTTCGATCAGCGCGACGAAGATCGACGGCGACACGTCACCGTGTTGCGGGTGACGCCAACGCACGAGGGCCTCGACACCGGTGACCTCACCGGTGCGGGTCGACACCTTGGGTTGGTAGGCGAGGTGCAGCAACGCCGGGTCGAGCAGTTCGTCGGGCCCGACGTGGATCTTGGGTCCGGTCGGGTCGTTGGCTCCGTCGGCGACCTGCGACCACTCGAGCATCGCCGCCCGCAGGACGTCGAGCGAGAACGGCTTGGCGAACGTGCCGATCACCCGCAGTTTGTGCATTTCGGCGATGCGGCCCGCGGTGTCGAGCAGTGATTGGTCGGCCCCGCTCACCAGAATCAGCGGCATTCCACGGTGCAGGGCGCCCAGTCGACTCATGACCTCGATGCCGTCGACCTCGCCCAACGAGAGATCGAGCACCACGAGGTCGAACCGCCCTTTGATGGCCCGCTCGATGTCGGCGGGAAGGCTCGCCGAGGTGGCGCTGAACCCGGCCGACTCGGCGACGGCCTCGATCAACTCGCAGATCGCCTCCTCGTCGTCGATCACGAGCACCCGCGCTCCGTCAACCATGTGTTCCACCTCCTCGTGCGTCGTCCCCCGCGTCGCCTCCGGCGCCACTTCCATCATCGTCGCCCGCGCGATCGAGGACGTCGTCGGCCAGCACCGGAAGCACCGCGGCGTACAGATCGTCTCGGGAGAACGGCTTGGCGAGGGTTCTTTCCCCCAACTCTTGCAACTGCTTCATGCTCGAGGAGTACCCGGTCATGAAGATCACGGCAAGGTCGGGCAGTCCGGCCGTCGCCAAACGGGCGAGGTCGAGTCCGTCCTGCTCCTCGCCGAAGTTCGCGTCGGAGACGAGCACGTCGGGAGGAAACTCGGCGATCAACTCGAGAGCGGACCGGGGAGACAGGGCGAATCGGGCGTCGACCCCCACGTCGATGAGCCACGCCGCCACCATCTCGGCCAGCGCCTGTTCGTCGTCGGCCACCACCACTCGTCGACCCGATCGACGCGACGACGGCACCGGCGTGGTGGTCGAACCCGGACGGTGCAGTGGCAACACGAGGGTGACCGTCGTGCCGACGCCCACCCGGCTCTCGAGGGTGGCCGTTCCGCCGCTCTGCTGGGCGAACGCGTACACCGTCGCCAGACCGAGGCCGGTGCCGCTGCCGGCCTTCTTGGTGGTGAAGAACGGCTCGAAGGCCCGGGCCACCACGTCGGCGGGCATCCCCGCTCCATCGTCCGACACGGACAGCTCGATGACGTCGTCGCGACGGCGTGCCACGATGCGCACCGTGCCGTTCGGACCCATCGCATCGCGCGAGTTGAAGGCCAGGTTGAGAATGCAACTCTGCAGTCGACCGGCATCCACCAGAAGTTGCAGGCTCGGGTCGGGAATCTCGACCTCGACGGTTCGGCCCGCGCCTGGTCGTCGT
>JBJTFY010000206.1:0-3658 GCA_046093625.1 Actinomycetota bacterium | reverse complement strand
GCGCTCATCGTTCCGGGATTCGACGTACCCGCCTCGTGCATCGCGTCGGCGCGTTCGCTCACCAGTCGTACCCCGTCGTCGAATCCCAGGGCGCCGGTGGCGGTGAGCGCCGTGTACTCGCCGAGGCTGTGCCCGGCGCAGAAGCTCGGTTCGACGCCGAGACGCTCGACGGCGTCGAGGACCATGAGGCTGGAGACGAAGGTGGTCAGCTGCGCGTTTCGTGTGTCCTTCAACTCGTCGGCGTCGGCGTCGAGCAGCAGGCGCGCGACGTCGCGTCCGGCCACCTCGCTCGCCTCGGTGACGAGTTCCCACGACTCGTGGTCGACCCAGGGTCGGCCCATGCCGGGGCGTTGGGACCCCTGACCGGGAAAGGTGAACGCGAGCACGATGCGAACTTAGACCCTCGGGGGAGCCGCGGTTGATCTCCGTCGCGAGCGGTCGGGAGCCCCGGCGGGTAGCGTGTCGCTCGCGCCCCGGTAGCCCAACGGCAGAGGCAGCGGCTTCAAACTCCGTACGGTGTGGGTTCGAATCCCACCCGGGGCACGCACCACCTCCGCGAATCCCCCCGATTTCGTAGACTTTCGCCATGGGTCGGCGACTGGTGGAAAGGAGATTGCGCGACGTCGGTGGGCGCCTGCGCACCCTGCGCGCATCGCTCGCCGTCGCCGAGGAACAACTCGCGCACCTCGTCGACGAGGCCGAGGACATGGGCCTACGGGCCCTGGTGTCCGAGACCCCCGGGGCCGACCTCGAATACCGAGAAGCCCGTCGGCACGCCGACGCCATGATCCGTCATCGCGACTCCGTGCTCGCCGCCATCGCCGAACTCGAGTCGAAACAGGATCAACTGCTCGAGCAGATGCGTCCGTGACCACGCCGACGGAGGCGTGGTGTCCGGCGGCGGTCTCGGTATTCGAGTCGTGATGGTCGGCGCGGAGATGGTTGACTGACAGCGTGAGCGTCCGTGTCGTCATCGCCGAGGACGAGGCGATCATCCGCCTCGACCTGTTGGAGACCTTGAAGGAAGAGGGCTACGACGTGGTGGGCGAGACCGGTCGCGGCGACGACGCCCTCGGTCTCGTGCGCGAACTGCGCCCCGACCTGGCGATCCTCGACGTGAAGATGCCCGGTATGGACGGTCTCGAGGTCGCCAAGGTGATCGGCGAAGAACGCATCTGCGGGGTTCTGGTCCTGACCGCGTTCAGTCAACGCGAGATCATCGAGCAGGCCCGTGACGCCGGTGCCCTGGCCTACCTGGTCAAGCCGTACCAGAAGAGTGACCTGATCCCCGCGATCGAGGTGGCCATCGGACGTTTCCGTGAGATGCAGGCCCTTTCGGGCCATGTCGACGCGCTGGGCGAGCAACTCGAGGCGCGCAAGGTGATCGACCGCGCCAAGGGGGTGCTGATCGACGACTTCGGGATGAAGGAGAAGGACGCGTTCGCGTTCATCCAGCGCACGGCGATGAAGGAACGTTCGAAGATGCGCGAGGTCGCCGACCGGATCCTGTCGGGCGAATTGCGTCCCGGCTGAGCGACTCCGCGTCGCACGTGGTCGATCGTGGGAGGATGGCACCGTGGCTGAGCGCACCCTGCTGATCCTCGACGGGAACTCGTTGACGTACCGGGCGTTCTTCGGCATCCCGGCCGACATGGTGACGGCCTCCGGTCAGGTCACCAATGCCGTGTTCGGCTTCACGTCGATGCTCCTGACCGTGTTGAAGGATCGTCGCCCCGACGGGGTCGTGGTGGCCTTCGACCGTCCCGAGCCGACGTTCCGTCACCTCGCCGAACCGTCGTACAAGGCCCAACGCGAGGAGACGCCGGAGATTCTCCGCCAGCAGATGGGCATCGTGAAAGAGGTGCTCGCGGCGTTGGGGGTGACGACGATCGAGTGCGTGGGTTTCGAGGCCGACGACATCATCGCCACGGTCGCCGACCGCGCGGTCGACGCCGGGTTCGCGGTGATCGTCGTCACCGGCGATCGCGACAGTTACCAGTTGGTCAGCGATCCTCACGTGCGGGTTCTCTACAACAAGCGGGGCGTCACCGATTACGCGCTGTACGACGAGGCCGGCATCGTCGACAAGACCGGGGTGCACCCGACGCGGTACGTCGAGTATGCGGCGTTGCGCGGCGATCCGAGCGACAACCTCCCCGGGGTCCCGGGCGTCGGCGAGAAGACCGCGGCGAAGTTGATCAACACCTACGGTGACCTCGACGGAATCTTCGCCCATGCGGCCGATCAGACACCGAAACTTCGTGCCTCACTGACCGAGAACGAATCCGTGGCGCGGCGCAATCTCGAACTGATGCGGCTGCGTCACGACGCGCCGATCATCGTCGACCTCGACGCGGTGTCGGTGACCCCCGACATGGCGCGGGTCGACGAGTTGTTCCGCGCGCTCGAGTTTCGCACCATGGGACAGAGGCTGCGCGACGTGCTGGCGAACCTCGGTGTGTCCGCGCCGGTGACCGAGGTGGCGTCACGGCCGTCGGGTGGCGAGGTGTTGGTGGCCGAGGTGGCCCGCGAGTCGGTCGACGAGTCGTTGGTGCGGTTGCGGGCGACGACGTCGACACAACTGCACGGTTGGTGGTCGGGGCAATCGGGGCGGTCCGAACTGCTCGGCGTGGCCGCCGTGGTCGAGGGCGCCGACGTGGTGTGGCTCGATCGGGGGGCGCTGGAGCGCGCCGACGTCGCGGAATGGTTGTCGGGCGTCGCCTTCGACGGACACGACGCCAAGGCCTTGATGCGGTCGCTGCTCGGTCTGGGCATCGACCTTCGTGGATTGCGCACCGACACGGCGATCGCGGCGTACCTCATCGATCCGGCACAATCGGCGTACAGCGTCGTCGACGTCCTGACGAAGTACACCGACCACCGCTTCGCCGACGCGGCCGGTGCGCAGGGCGAACTCGATCTCGACGGGACGGCGATCAGTGTTGCCGAGGAAGCCGGACGGGCCGCGATCGCGGTGGCCAAGGTCGTGGGTCCGTTGCGGGCGGCGCTCGAGTCCCAGTCGATGGCCGGACTCTACGACGAGGTCGAGAATCCGCTCGTGCGCATCCTCGCGCGCATGGAGCACGTCGGTATCGCCGTCGATCGCGTCATCCTGCGCTCGATCGCCGAGCGTCTCACGAAGGAGACCCGCGAACTCGCCGAGTCGTTGCAGGTCGTCGCCGGCACCACCTTCAATCCGAACTCGCCGTCCCAGGTGGGACGCATCCTCTTCGACGAGAAGGGCCTGACGCCGCCCAAGAAGACCAAAACCGGGTATTCGACCGACGCGGCCACGCTCGAGAAGATCCGTGACGAGTGGCCCGAGTTCATCGATCCACTGCTGCGGTACCGGGAGGTCGACAAGTTGCGCGGCACCTACGGCGACGGTCTGGTTGAAACTGGCGTGGATGCGTCCGTCGTCGGCGACCTCGGCGATGAGACCGTCGCGCGCACGGGGCGACTGTCGTCCGATCAGCCCAATCTGCACAACATCCCGGTGCGCACCGACGAGGGCCGGGTGTTCCGCACGGCGTTCGTTCCGGCGGGCGGTTGTCGGCTCCTGGTCGCCGACTACAACCAGATCGAGTTGCGCTGCATCGCGCACTTGGCCGACGACCCCGGTCTGATCGCGGCTTTTCGCGAGGGACGCGACGTGCAC
>JBJTFY010000205.1:0-4222 GCA_046093625.1 Actinomycetota bacterium | reverse complement strand
CCTTCGAGGACGAGCGACCCGAAGGCCAACGCCTCGCCGGTGGCCCACTCGATGTCGCCCTGTTCGTGGAAGGCCTTGGCCCGCGTCTCGAATTGCTTGGCCAACTTGGGGTGCGGCGCGAAGTCGGCCGGATAGTTGGTGAGTTGGGCGAAGATGCGATCGAGGATCGCCCGATCGACGCCAGTGTCGACGTGGGGCAGCACGCCCACCGGCTTGGGCGGCTTGGCCACCTTGGTCGGGGCCGGGGCGTGGGCGCGGGTGTCGTCGAGGGCCACCTGCAACTTGCGCTGGAAATCGTCGAGGGCTTGCTCGGCTTCTTCGAGTGTGATGTCACCACGACCGACGAGGGTCTCGACGTACAACTTGCGCACGCTGCGCTTCTCGGCGATCGCCTTGTACATCAATGGTTGGGTGTAACTCGGATCGTCGCCCTCGTTGTGACCGTGGCGGCGGTAGCACACCATGTCGATCACCACGTCCTTGTGGAACCGCTGGCGGTACTCCCAGGCCAGACGCGCCACGCGCACGCAGGCCTCGGGGTCGTCGCCGTTCACATGGAAGATCGGTGCTTGCACCATCTTGGCCACGTCGCTGCAGTAGAGCGACGAGCGCGCGAATTGTGGCGAGGTCGTGAAGCCGATCTGGTTGTTGATGATGAGGTGGATCGTGCCGCCGACGCGGTACCCGTTGATGTCGCTCATGCCGAGGCACTCGGCCACCAGACCCTGACCGGCGAAGGCCGCGTCACCGTGGATGAGGATGGGCAGCGCCGGGAAGGAACCCGGGGGGTCGATCTGGTCCTGACGCGCACGAACCATGCCGAGCACGAGCGGATCGACGGTCTCGAGATGGCTCGGGTTCGCGGCCAGTTCGATCTTGATCTCGTTGCCGGCCGGGCTGTGATGATGTCCGGACGCGCCGAGGTGGTACTTCACGTCTCCCGAGCCCTGCACGGCGGTGGGGTCGACGTAGCCCTCGAACTCCTTGAAGATGTGCTCGAGGCTCTTGCCCATCACGTTGGCGAGGATGTTGAGACGTCCGCGGTGGGCCATGCCCACCACCGCCGAATCGAGTCCGGCGTTGGCGGCTCGCGACAGGATCTCGTCCATGATCGGCACGGCGCTCTCGGCGCCCTCGAGTCCGAAACGCTTGGTTCCCACGTACTTGGTCGCGAGGAACTTCTCGAAGGCCTCGGCGGCGTTCAGCCGCTCGAGCACACGGTGCTTCTCTTCTTTCGACAACTGGAACGAGACACCCTCGAAATGCGACTGGATCCAGCGCTGTTCGTCGGTGTCCTGGATGTGCATGTACTCGACGCCGATCGTGCGGCAGTACGCGTCACGCAAGACCCCCAGAAGATCGCCGAGCGACATCTTGGTTGTACCGGCGACGCCACCGGTGAGGAACTCACGGTCGAGGTCCCAGATCGACAGCCCGTAGGTGAGCGGGTCGAGTTCGACCGGAAGCTTGGGGTCCTTCCAACGCAACGGGTCGATGTCGGCGATCAGATGTCCGCGCACGCGGTGGACGCGGATGAGGGTGGCGACCTGCATCTGCTTGTGCAGCATCGCCTCCTCGCTGTCCATCGGGTTCACGTCGACGCGCCACTTCACGGCTTCGTACGGAACTCCGAGGCTGCGGAAGACCCCCTCGTAGAACCCGTGCTCTCCGAGCAACAACTCGTGGACCCGCTTCAAGAAGAGGCCGCTCTCGGCACCTTGGATGATGCGGTGGTCGTAGGTGGAGGTGATGGTGATCACCTTGGAGATGCCGAGCGTCGCCAGGGCCCGCTCGTCGGCCCCTTGGAACTCGGCCGGGTAGTCGATCGAGCCCACGCCCACGATGACGCCCTGACCCGGCATCAAGCGCGGCACGCTCTGGACGGTGCCGATCGTGCCGGGGTTGGTGAGGCTGATCGTGGCACCCTGGAAATCGGAGACCTGCAGTTTGTTCTGCTTCACCTTGCGCACGAGGTCTTCGTAGGCGACCACGAAGTCGGAGAACGCGAGGGTGTCGGCGTCGCGCAGCACCGGCACGACGAGGTTGCGACTGCCGTCCGACTTGGCGACGTCGACGGCGAGCCCCATGCTCACGTGGGCGTTGCGCGTGATGCGCGGCTTGCCGTCGGCACCTTCGACGAACGAGTTGTTCATCTGCGGCACCGCGTCGGCGATGGCGCGCACGATGGCGTAGCCGATGATGTGGGTGAAACTGACCTTGCTCTGGCCCGTGCGACTGCGATACCCGTTGATCACCGAACGGTTGACCTCGAGCAACTTCGCCGGCACGTTGCGGAAACTCGTGGCGGTCGGAACGGTGAGGCTGCGTTCCATGTTGGACACGATCGCCAGACCCGCGCCCTTGATGGGCTCGCTCGTCTCCGGCGGGGTCACCACGGCGGCCGTGCCGTTGGCCGGCGCCGCCACCTTGGCCGGCGCCGCACCGTTGGACGTCGGACCGGCCGCCGGCGTGGCCGCGGGAGCGCCGGGCGCCGGGGTCGCGCCCGCGGTGATCGACTTGTAGTCGGAGAAGAACTCGCGCCAGGACTCCCCGACGGAGGCCGGGTCGAGCCGGAACTGCTCGAACATCTCCTCCACCAACCAGGAATTGGCGCCGAAGTCGGGCTGGCCGTCGGTCGGGGGGATCAGCGTTTCGGACACGGGGAAACTGTACCCTTCCGCTGCACTCACCTGCAGTGTTATGTCCTGCTGAGTCAAGACTGGAAACGGCTCGCACTGTCCAATCGTCGTTTCTCCCTGGTCGCTACCTGTCGTTCGAAACGACCGCAGCGGGGCGTCGGATCCGAGTTAGGGGGGCGAGACCCAGCGAGTGCGCTGATCAACGTCCAGTTCGGGTGCCCTGCAGGAGTCGGAGAACCCAACGGGCGATGTCACCCATGAGGCGCAGCGGACGGGTCACCCGCATTGACCTACACGAGCGCAACGCGGCCACTATGCCCTCGAGTTCGGTGATGCGGGCCCGCAACATAACCACCTCGGCGTCGTCGACGGGGGTGACAAAAACCTCACGCACCGGAAGGGTCGGTTCCATTGGAAGCGGAGGTCGGTATCCGAGTCGTTCCCAGTGCAGGAGACCACGAATGATCTGATTCCAATACATGAGTAGTGCGAGGGCATAGGCGTGATCGCCGTCCGCGTCGCTGTCGAGCCGGTTGTCGAACTCCTGTGCAGCTCGGGCAAGGTAAGAGGTGAAGTCGAATCGTTCGGGAGCATGGTCGTAAACGTCAGTCGCGGCGTATGAAATCTGTCGTTCGATGAAGTCGACGAACGACGCGTAGTTCTCGTGATGGATGTGCACACACCCGGGGGGTTCGAGCACCACCGTCCGCCGTGTCGCGTCGACGAGCTGGGGTACTTGGTGGTGGGCCTCCGCGAAGCGGATCGACCCGGTGCGGAACAGCCGTAGCTGGAAATCGGGATACCAGCCCGACCCGCGCAGTATCCGACCAGCAACGCTGTTGAACCTGGGGATGTGCACCCCATCGACGTCGACCGCGGATGTCGCGACCACTGTGCGCAGCCCCTCCTCTGCGTCCGCGGCGAGGTATTCGTCCGAATCGAGCACGAGCGTCCACGGGTGAGTGACTTCGCCCAGGAACCGGTTACGAAGCCCGTCATGGAACGGTTCCGGTTCGATCATCACGATCCGGCAGCCCTCGGCCCGCGCAAGTTCGACCGTCCCGTCGGTGCTCGCCATGTCGACCACGATGCGTTCGTCACACCAGGCGGTCGTCCGCAGCAGTGCCGGCAGTACGTGCGCCGAGTTCCGAGTGTGCACGATGAGCGAGATCGCGTTCTTGTTCGTCACTTGTCTTCCACCGATCCGTCGATGTTGAAACGTCCGCGCCAGCGGGCGAAGAACATCACCCGGCTCTGGCGTTCGAGTGCGAAGGCGCGCTCGTCACGCGAGGAACCCTGCAGGTGAATCGAGTCGACCATCTGTGCGCAAACTACAGTCGCACCCGTCTGACGGGCCCGGAGGCAAAAATCGATGTCCTCGTACGCGAAAGGGAACCCCTCGTCGAACCCGTCGAGTCGATCGAAGAGTGCGCGATCGACGAGCAAACAGGCCCCGGTGACCGCCTGCAGCACCCGTGGCCGACGCGGAACGAGATGTGACGGAACCCGGTGCAAGTGGTGGTACGGGCCACGATCGCCAGAATCAAAGAGCACACCACAATGCTGGATCGTGTCGTCGGGGT
>JBJTFY010000204.1:0-9567 GCA_046093625.1 Actinomycetota bacterium | reverse complement strand
CATGACGCCTTCGCGGGCGTCGTCGCTCGCACCCCGCGAATTGATCGCGCGCGAATCGACGCGGTGAGCCTCCATCGGATGCGCGGCCCCGAGCATCCGCCACAACATGCGCCGCGACAACGCGACCGACACCGGAGCGGTGTTCTCCGCGATCTCCGCGGCGATCGCCCGCGCCGCGGGCAGCAACTCGTCGGCGGCGTGCACGCTGCGAACGAGTCGCGCCTCCTTGGCTTCGGCGGCCGGGATCATGCGACCCGTGTAGCACCACTCGGCGGCCTGGGAGATGCCGACCAGTCGGGGAAGGAACCAGCTGCTCGCGGCCTCGGGCACGATGCCGCGCTTGGCGAAGACGAAGCCGAACTTGGCCGACTCCGATGCCAGGCGAATGTCCATCGGAAGCGTCATGGTGACACCCACGCCAACGGCGGCACCATTGATCGCCCCGATCACCGGCTTCGTGCACTCGAAGATGCGCAGGGCCACCAAACCGCCGCCGTCACGCACCACCCCGGTACGCGCCGCCACGTCGCTGCCGCCCTTGGCGAAGGTGTCGCCGCCACCCGAAAGGTCGGCGCCGGCACAGTAGGCCTTTCCGGCTCCGGTGAAGATCACCGCCCGCACGTCGTCGTCGGCGTCGGCCAGGTCGAGGGCCGCGATGATCTCCTTGAGCATCCGGTTGGTGAACGCGTTCAATTTGTCGGGACGGTTCAAGGTGATGGTGGCCACCCGGTCGGTGACGTCGTACGCGATCTCGGCGAAGTCCATTCCGCGACAGTAGTGGTCGGGGGTCAGACGTCGAGGAAGCGGGAGGCCGCGATTCCCGAACCGATCGCGCCGGCGGCCGCGCCGATGAACAAAAGCATGATCATCACCCAGCGCACGTACCCGTCGGACACCACGAGGGCGGCCAGTTCCGTGTCGTTGAAATCGGAGACCGCGTTCGACCATGCGGTGTTCAGACCCCACAAACCGGCACAGCTGAGCACGCCGCCGATCAGGCCCTGCAACAGTCCTTCCAACATGAAAGGAATCCGAATGAACCAGTTGGTGGCCCCGACCAGTTTCATGACCTCGATCTCCCGTCGCCGGGCGAACATCGCGGTGCGGATGGTGTTCCAGATGAGGCCGATGGCCACCACCAGCAGGACGATCGACATGACCGTGGTGGCCACCCGGATGAACTGGCTCACCCGCGACACGACGTCGAACACGTCCTGGGCGTAGGCCACCTCGCGCACTCCCTCGATGCCTCGGAACGACTCTCCCAACTCGCGAATGAGGTTGGAATCGCCGGTAATCGGCACGACCTTGAACTGGGAGGGGATGTTCTCCGGAGTGAGCAATCGGAGCGTGCCGGGGTCACCGGCGAAGAGCTTCTGCGCCTCGGCGTAGCTCTCGGCCTGGTCGAGGTAACGCAACTTCGAAACATCGATGATCGTCGGTTGGGATTCGATGGCCTCCTTGATGAAGGCGATCTGCTCGGCGGAGGCATCGGAGCGCACGTAGACGATCAGTTCGACGTCGCCTTTCCACCGGGTGAGCAGGTTGTCGAAAGCCCGCTGGATGAGGAAGGTCGAACCGACGAGCAACAGCGACACGGCCGAGGTGATGACAGCGGCCGCGGTGAGCGTGACGTTGCGCTTGAAACTCGCCCACGTCTCGCGGAAGGCGTAACTGATTCGGGCCAACATCAGTCGTACACCCCCCGCTCCTGGTCGCGCACGATGACCCCGCGGTCGAGTTGCACGACGCGTTTGCGCATCTGGTTGACGATCCGCTGGTCGTGGGTCGCCATCACGACCGTGGTGCCGGTTCCGTTGATCCGGTCGAGGAGACGCATGATGCCCTCGCCGGTCGCCGGATCGAGGTTTCCGGTCGGTTCGTCGGCGAGGAGAATCAATGGCCGGTTGACGAAGGCCCGCGCGATCGAGACGCGCTGTTGTTCGCCACCGGAGAGCTGGTGGGGAAACCGGTCGCCCTTGTCGGCGAGTCCCACGAGATCGAGCACCGCCGGAACCTGCTGGACGATCACGTGCTTGGGCCGTCCGATGACCTCGAGGGCGAACGCGACGTTCTCGAACACCGTCTTGTTCAACAGGAGCTTGTAGTCCTGGAAGATGTTGCCGATGTTGCGACGCAGGAACGGAACCTTGGAATCGGGCATGGCGTTGATGTCCTTGCCGGCCACCCAGACCTCGCCCCGTTCGGGCTGTTCCTGACGATTCATGAGGCGCAGCAGGGTGGACTTACCCGAACCGGACGGCCCCACGAGGAACACGAACTCGCCCTTGGCGATCTCGAACGACGCGTCACGAAGAGCAGTCACATCGGTGCTGTAGGACTTCGTCACGTTCTCGAGACGGATCATTCTTCTCCTCAGGCGACTACGGGGCGATCACTCGTGCGAGAGGGATCAGGTTACCAGTGGGTCTCGCTCAGGTTTCGTCACCCGAACGGCGCCAACGCAGGTAGCCCTCCATGAATTCGTCGAGATTTCCGTCGAGAACGGCCTCGACACCACTCGACTCCACGTTCGTGCGCAGGTCCTTCACCATCTGATACGGCTGCAACACGTAGCTACGGATCTGACTCCCCCAACCGACTTGGGCCTGCTTGCCCGCGATTCGATCGAGCTCGGCCTGGTGCTCTTCCTCGATCCGCGCGGCGACCATCGCCTTCAGGCGGTTCATCGCCTTCTCGCGATTCTGCAACTGACTGCGTTCCTCTTGGGACGAGGCGACGAGTCCGGTCGGTTCGTGGATCAAGCGAACGGCCGACGAGGTCTTGTTGACGTGCTGACCGCCGGCACCCGAGGCACGGAACACCTCCATGCGCACGTCCGACTCGTTGATGTCGATGTCGGGGTCGTCCATCGCCGGCCACACCTGCACGGCGGCGAAACTCGTCTGGCGCCGGCCTTGATTGTCGAACGGGCTGATGCGCACCAGACGATGGGTGCCGCGCTCGGAGGTCATGAGGCCGTAGGCGTAACGACCCTTCAAGGTGAACTCGGCCGACAGGATGCCCGCTTCGGTGCCGGGCGATACGTCGTCGACCTCGAAGGAGAAACCCCGACGTTCGGCCCAACGTTGGTACATGCGCAGCAGGATCTCGCTCCAGTCCTGTGCGTCGACCCCGCCGTCCTTGGCGTTGATCTGCACGATGCAGTCGGCTTCGTCGTGTTCACCGATGAACAAACTGCGCATCTCGAGCACCCCGAGGGCCTCGGCGATGCGAGTGATTCCGGACTCGATGTCGGGCTCCTGCGACGCGTCGTCGACCTCGCGGGCCAACTCGTGCAGAACCTGGACGTCATCGAGCTCGCGCGTCAACGCGTCGTATTGATCGAGGTCTCCCTTGACGTTGGCGTACTCGGCGTTGAGTCGCTTGGCGACTTCCTGATCGTCCCAGAGGTCGGGACGCGACACCTCGACCTCCAACTCACGGAACCGCTCGCGCTGCGTGTCGATCTTCAGGTAGCCCCGGGCCTCGTCGAGACGACGAGCGACTTCCTTCAGGTCATCGGTGAAGTCACGCATGGCGCCTCAATTCGCGCCGTGGCACAACTTGAACTTCTTGCCCGACCCACAAGGACAGGGAGCATTGCGCGGGGTCTTCGACCACGCGTCGTTGACGACGGGAGCCTGCTTGGCCGGAGCGCTCGGCTGCGGAGCCGCTTCAGCATTCGCACCGACGGCCGACGGAGCCTCGGACTTGGTCTGGCGCATGTTCTGAACCGCGGGAGCGGGCTCGTCGTTGCGCACGACCTGCACGTGCATGACGTATCGCACGAAGTCCTGGGCGATGCCCTTCATCATGGCGCCGAACATCTCGTAGCCCTCGCGCTGCCATTCGGTGAGCGGGTCCTTTTGGCCCATGGCGCGCAGGTTGATGCCCTCCTGCAGATAGTCCATCTCCTCGAGGTGCTCGCGCCAGCGCTGGTCGATGATGCGCAACATCACCTGGCGCTCGACGTCGCGCATGACGTTCGCACCCAACTCGGCCTCGCGGCGCTCGTAGAACGCCGAGGCATCGGCCATCACGAGGTCGTACATGGCGTCGGTCGAATCGGATCGACCGATCGTCCCGGCGACCAACTCGGTGGGCCAGTAGGTCTTGAGTTCCTTGGCCAGACCCTCGAGGTCCCACTCGTCGTCGGCTTCGCTCACGCAGTGGGTCTCGATCAAGGAGTCGACGGCTTCGGCCAGATACTCCATGGCCGCCGACTTCAGATCGACGCCGTCGAGGATCTGGTCGCGGCGCTGGTAGATCACCTTGCGCTGCTCGTTCATCACCTCGTCGTACTTCAGGACGTTCTTGCGGATCTCACCGTTGCGCTGTTCGACGGTGCTCTGCGCCCGCTCGATGGCCTTGGTGACCATCTTGTGCTCGATGGCCTCGTCCTCGGGGAGCGCGCGTCCCATCACCCAACTGAGCGCACCCGTGGCGAACAGGCGCATCAACTCGTCGTCGAGGCTCAGGAAGAAGCGACTCGAACCCGGGTCGCCCTGACGCCCCGCGCGCCCGCGCAGCTGGTTGTCGATTCGCCGGCTTTCGTGACGTTCGGATCCGATCACGTGCAGACCACCCGCCGCGCGCACCCGCTCGCCCTCGGCCCGGCACTCGACGGTGATCTCCTCGAGCAAAGTCGCGTAACGGGCCTGGGCCTTGGTTCGACTCTCGCGATACTCGTCGGGCATCTGATCGAGCGGTAGCGGAAGGGCGAACTCGTCGACGAGCGTGTCGGCGGCGAAGCCCTCGGCCAACACCGCCCGGCGGGCCAGACCCTCGGGGTTACCGCCGAGCAGGATGTCGACGCCACGACCGGCCATGTTCGTGGCCACGGTGACGGACCCCAGGCGCCCGGCCTGCGTGACGATCTCGGCTTCGCGGGTGTGCTGCTTGGCGTTCAGCACCTCGTGTTTGATGCCCCGCTTGGCGAGCAGGCGCGAGAGATGTTCGCTCTTTTCCACGCTCACGGTTCCGACCAACACCGGCTGGCCCTTTTCGTTCCGCTCGACGATGTCGGCGACCACCGCGTCGAACTTGGCGTTCTCGGTCTTGAAAATCAGATCGGCTTCGTCGAGTCGCGCCACCGGACGGTTGGTGGGCACCGGGACCACCTGCAGGCCGTAGGTGTTCATCAACTCGGCGGCCTCGGTCTGGGCCGTTCCGGTCATGCCGGCCAACTTCGCGTACATGCGGAAGTAGTTCTGGAGGGTGATCGTCGCCAAGGTCTGGTTCTCCTCCTTGATCTTCACCCCTTCCTTGGCCTCGACCGCCTGGTGGATGCCCTCGCTCCAACGGCGTCCCTCGAGGATGCGACCGGTGAACTCGTCGACGATCTTCACCTCGCCGCCCTGCACGATGTAGTCCTTGTCGCGCCGGTAGAGCTCCTTGGCTTTGAGGGCGACCTGCAACTGGTGGACCAGGTTCCGTTGCACTTCGTCGTACAGGTTCTCGATGCCCAGTTCCTGTTCGACGCGCTCGATGCCCTTCTCGGTGGGCATGACGATGCGCTTGTCCTCTTCGACCTCGTAGTCCTCGTCGCGCTTCAGGGCCCGAACGATGCTGGCGAACCGGTAGTAGAGGCTCGCGGCGTCGGCCACCCGGCCCGAGATGATGAGCGGTGTGCGGGCTTCATCGATGAGGATCGAGTCCACCTCGTCCACGATCGCGAAGTTGTGACCACGTTGGACCTTGTTCGCCTTGGTGGGCGCCATGTTGTCGCGGAGATAGTCGAACCCGAACTCGTTGTTCGTTCCGTAGGTGATGTCGGCCGCGTAGTCCTGTCGCTTCTGCTCGGGCCGTTCGCGGTACCCGGGAATGACGAGACCGACGTCGAGACCGAGCCAGCGGTGCACCCGTCCCATCCACTCCGAGTCGCGGCGGGCGAGATAGTCGTTGACCGTGATGAGGTGCACGCCCTTGCCCGACAGACCGTTGAGATACGCGGGTAGGGTCGACACGAGGGTCTTGCCCTCACCGGTCTTCATCTCGGCCACCCACCCGAAATGGAGCGCCGCGCCACCCATCAACTGAACGTCGTAGTGACGCTGGCCGATCACCCGTCGGGCGGCCTCGCGCACCACCGCGAACGACTCGATCAGCAGGTCGTCGAGCGATTCGCCGCGCTCGATGCGCTGCCGGAACTCGCCGGTCTTGGCCCGCAGAGCCTCGTCGCTGAGACCGACCAGGGCGGCTTCCTCGGCGTTGATGTCGGGAACGAGACCCTCGAGGGCCTTGAGCTTCTTGCCTTCACCGGCCCGCAGGATTCGATCCAGGATTCCCATGCAGGTGTCGAGCCTACCGTCGCCGGACCGAGCGCTAGGGGTCGCCACGGTTGGCGCGGCGACCCCGTCACCAGCAGAATCGCATGATGCCGAACGCCGAACACTCCCCTTCCTCCCGTGCGTCGGACGCCACGCGACTCATCGACGCGGTGATCTTCGATTTCGGCGGGGTGTTGGCGAGCAACGGGCGACCCTCCGACGTGGCCAAGAGGTTCCCGAACGATCCGGTCGACGTGGTCATGCGGGTGATGATGGGCGAGTACGGAAGCGACACCGATCACCCGTGGCACCGACTCGAGCGCGGTGAGATCTCGATGGTCGATTATCGGGCGGCCCTCGCGCCACTCGTGATCGAGGCCGGTCTGACACCCGTCGCCACCGCGATGCCCGACCCGGGGCGCGCGATTCCCTTCGACTTCCTGCCGAACGAACCGGTCATCACGTTGGTGCACGATCTGCGCGCGGCGGGCCTGCGCCTCGGTGTGCTGACCAACAACGTTCGCGAGTTGCGCGAACGTTGGTGGCCGATGATGGACTTCGCTTCGATCTTCCACGATGTGGTCGACAGTCACGAGGTCGGGATGCGCAAGCCGAACCCCGAGATTTACCGACTCGCCTTGCGCCGTCTCGGCGCCGAGGCCCGGCGCACCGCCTTTCTGGACGACGCAGCGAGCAACGTCGAAGCGGCGCGCGCGGTGGGTTTGCACGGCGTGATCGTGCCCGAGGACCCCAGCACGGCCGTGAACGAGGTCAGGCGGCTGGCTGGCCTCGACGCGCGGGGGTGACGGCCACGGCGCGGGTCGCGACCCGATCGGCGCCCGCCATGCGCAACGCGTGAGCCGCCGCACGCAACGTGGATCCGGTGGTGACGACGTCGTCGATGACGAGCACGTTCATGTCGCGTCGCAACGGCCGCGCCCGGAACACCGGGCCGGACAGCCGTTCGACGCGGGACTTCCCCGTCTGGGGCTCACCCCGCGTGCGCTCGAGGAGGTGTCGGCACGGCAGTCCGAGTCGCCGCGCCACCATGCGGGCCAGCAATTCACTCTGGTCGTAGCCCCGGGCACCGTGTCGACGCGCCGACGTGGGGGCCCACGTGACCACGTCGAAACGTGGGGCGTCGACATCGGCTCGGATGTCGTCGACCAACCGCGACGCCAGGGCCCGGGCTACGCGCCGACGACGACCGAACTTGAGCGCGGCCACCAACGCCCGAACCTCGCCGTCGTACAACACGGCGGCCGACGGATCGCCCGACGGAGCGGCGGACCCCACGATGCGACACTCGGGGCATTGCCGGGAGCCGGCGTAGCGCACGATGCGCGAACAGGAACGACAACGAACGGCGACGATCACATCGTCATCAGACCACCGGGGTGTGGCACGGAGCCCGGGCTCAGGGGATCAGCGGGAAATCGTGCCCCGTCAACCAGTGACGACCGACGTGCTTCATCGACGCCCAGCGGGCGACGAGATCGGCCTCGGTGCGCTCGTCGGTGAGTTGCCCGAGATCGGTCGGTCGTGGCCCGATGCGCGAGGCGATCGGGGCCAACGCCGCGGTGTCGAAGGAGAAGACCTCCGCCGCCGACTCGCCCAGCATGCGCCGGGTCTCGTGCACCGGAATGTCGTGGAACGTCGACTTCAACGCTTGGAACGTCGCCGGCCACGTGCCCTCGGGGTGCGGGAAGTCCGTGCCCCACAACATGTTGTCGATGCCGATCTCGTAGCGCATGCCCAACTCGCGCCGCTTCACGTTGGCGAGGCCGGTGAAACAGTTGCGGTCCACGATCTCGCTCGGGAGCATCTCCACCTTGCCGGCGAAGGCCCCCTTGCCCAACTTCTCGGCGCCCTTCTGTCCCATCCAGAGTCGGTCCCACGACCAGAGCAACTGCGGCAACCACCAGCAACCTCCCTCGGTGGCGCAGAACTTCAGACCGGGGAAGCGCGTGAACACTCCCGACCACAACATGAACCACATCGGCCGGGCCGGAAACCATGTCACCTCGGTGACGTAGATGCCCAGGTTGTCGCCGTACTGCTCGCGCTCGGCCGAACCCGAGTGCGTCACGATCGGCATGCCGTACTCCTCGCAGCGCGCCCACACCGGGTCGTAACGACGGTCGTGATACGGCGTCTGGTTGCACCAACGCGCCGGGATCATCACCGCGCCGAGCCCGTGTTCCTTCGCCCAGTCGATCTCGGCCAAAACGTCGTCGAGGTCGCCCGTGATCGGATCCAGCGCCACCCCGCAGCGACGGTGCGGGCTGGTGGCCACCAACTCGCTCAGCCAGCGGTTGTGGGCCTTCGAACCCGCGAGTCCGAGTTCGGGATCGAGGTCGCCCGACAGCCCGAGCCCCGCACCGAAGGGGACCGCGGTGCGACTCTCGACGGCGTCGGCGTCGGGGTAGACGACCTCGGCCGCCACACCATCGGCGTCGAGAGTCTGGTCGCGTCGATCGGCGTCCCAACCGCCGGCCAGTTCCTCGCCGTGTTCTTCGAACCACTTCTGGGCGAACTTGTTGTCGCGCACGCCCAACTTGGTGGACGCCTCGATGAGGGCGGTCTGCTCGGCGAGGAACTCGTCGAGCTGCGGCCAGTACTTCTTCTCGAGGTACGTGCGGTACTGCGCCGTCGGCAGTCCGGCGTGACTGTCGGCCGCGATGATCATCTATGGGTCGTTCACACTGCCGTGATCGACCGCTGCGGCTCGCGGCTCGCGGCTCACCGGGGTGTCCATGGTCGTCATGTGGTTCTCCTTGGGTCTCTCGTGGGCGCGTCTCAGCCGGGGACCTGACGCAGGTAACCCGGATTGCTGCGGGTGCGCATGGACTCGTAGCGCAACCGCATCGTCTCGTCGCCCCGCTCGCTGGCCGGCATCATCCAGAATCGGTCGGCCAAGATGCCGTCGACCACCACTCCGGCGACCTCCTCGACCGGGGTGTAGGCGATCTCTCGCCCGGCGGCCTTCATCTGGGCCTCGAGTTGCTCGACGGTCGTGTACGGAGTCTTACGCGGACGCTCCTTGGCGAACTCGGCCGTGCGCGAACGCCACGACTCGAAGAGTCCGGTGCGCAGTATGTTGGGCCCCGGAAACAGCACCGAGACCCCGATGGAGGCGCCGACTTCCTGCAGTTGGGCGTACAGACACTCCGACACCGTGACGACTGCGGCCTTGGTGGCGGCGTACTGCGGGGTGCCCGACAACGGCGAGACGCCACCGTTGCCCGACGACGTGTTCACGATGTGGGCTTCGTCCCCGTGTTCGAGCATGGCC
>JBJTFY010000203.1:0-2458 GCA_046093625.1 Actinomycetota bacterium | reverse complement strand
CGGCGTCGAGGAGTCGGCGATCCAGTCGACCCAGGGCACCGAGGTGGCCGCCGATCCCAAGAGCATCCCCTCGGTGGAAGAGTTGGTCACCCAGATGGAGTTGGGCATCGCGCCGACGGCTCCGGTGAGCGACATCTCGGCCGAGATGAAGCGCCCGGGCCAGAAGCACAGTGATGCGCCGATGTGCATGCAGTGTGGCGTACAAATGAACCGAGCCGGTTCCTGCCACGCCTGCCCGTCGTGCGGTA
Source organism: Actinomycetota bacterium (assembly GCA_046093625.1). GTDB lineage: Bacteria > Actinomycetota > Acidimicrobiia > Acidimicrobiales > Ilumatobacteraceae > Casp-actino8. The sequence goes on along the minus strand of JBJTFY010000203.1, from coordinate 2,210 downwards.
GCACCAGCGGCTGCAGCTGACACGCAACCTCTACGCGATCTCGGTCTCGAAAGCGCCGGTTTCCGGCGTGCACGAAGACCGAGATCGCGTGCTTTTCAGAGCGGGGTGTTGATCGCCTCGCGACGGGCCAAGTCGTAGGCGACCATCGCCCGCTCCTTGTCGAACAGGTGGTGGGGCAAGGTGGCGGCGCGCGACGTGAGCTCCGTCGGAGCGAAGAGAATCACGCGTCCGCCGTGGGTCGCATGCCACTCGGAGATCTCTTCGTGCGTGTTGCGTTCCACGATGTCGTTGAACGGACCGAACATGGCCCCGGCCAACGGAGCGATCACGATCAGCACGTCGCACGGGGCGGCCAGATCGACGCTGACGCCCGAGCGCACCCCACCGTCGACGTACAGCGTGCCTTTGATGCGTTGCGGAGCCAGGAGCCCCGGCACCGCCGACGACGCCGCCACCATCTGATGGATCGGGGTCGATGCTCCGTACAGTTCGACCCGACGCAGACGTGGCAACGAACAGGCCACCGCGTTCACGTTGGGCACGTTGCCCGCCCCGAAGGCCCGGCGCGCCGAGCGAGCCAGGACCCCGCGTCGCGGGTTGGGAAATCGGGGCACGGCGAGGGCGCTGAGGTCCTCGTAGGTGACACCGAGGGCGGTGGCTGCGGCCGCCCACGACCCGGCCGATGTGCCGATCATCGGGGCGCGGGAGAGGTCGACACCCCGCTCGCGCAAGGTGTCGAGGATTCCGAGGGCGTAGCCGATGCCGAAGAGTCCTCCGCCTCCGAAGGCTCCGGCCAACGGTGCGCGCACGACGTCGGCCATGCGGTCACGATAACGAACCCCATCTATGGTTCGTTCATGGACCCCCTCGTTGTGACCGAACGCACCGGCAACATCTTGTTGATTCGCATGTGCCGCGAGAACAAGCGCAATTCCTTCGACCGGCATCTGGCCGATGCCCTCGACGCCGCGCTCAACGAACTCGAGGACGACGAGTCACTGTGGGTGGGGGTGCTCACGGGCACCCCGTTGGTGTTCTCCGCGGGCAGCGACCTCACGTCGCGCGGCGACTATGACACCGAACGAGGGGGAGAGTACGGGCTGATACGTCGACGACGTCGCAAACCGCTGATCGCCGCGATCGAGGGTTTCGCTCTCGGCGGGGGACTCGAATTGGCGATGGCCTGCGACATGATCGTGGCGGCCGAGGACGCGCGCTTGGGTCTGCCCGAGGTGCGCCGTGGTCTGGTGCCCACGTCGGCGGGCCTGTTCCGCGCGCCACGATCGTTGCCGGTCAACCTCGCGCGAGAGTTGATCCTCACCGGTGAGCCGATCTCGGCGCGTCGGGGCTTCGAGGTCGGTTTCGTCAATCGTCTCACCGCACCGGGCGGTGCGGTGGAGGGAGCCCTCGCGTTGGCGCGGGCCGTGTGTCTCAACGGCCCGGTGGCGGTGCAGGCGTGCGTCGGCGAGATCAACGACGCCGTCAATGCCAACGACGACGAAGGTTGGGTCGCCACGGCGCGGGCCAAGGATGCGATCAGCGCGAGCGACGACATCCATGAAGGACTGCGGGCGTTCTTCGAGAAGCGCCCGCCGAAGTGGAGCGGCCGCTAGGCGACCGGCTCCAGCAACACCAGGGGGATCTCGCGCGAGGTGCGATTCTGGTAACCGGCGTAGTTGGTGTTCGTGGCGGTGATGCGAGGCCACATGTCGGCGCGCTCCTCGGCGGTGGCCACCCGGGCGTTACGAACGGAACGCACGCCGCGAATGTCGACCTTCACGCGGGGCTCGGCCAGCAAGTTGAGGTACCACGCCGGATGATCGTCGTCGCCACCCTTGGAGGCCACGATCACCCAGGTGTCGCCGATCTGCAGGGGAGAGGTGAGCATCACCTCACGCTCGACGCCGGTCTTGCGACCGGTGGTGGTGAGCTTCAGCACCGGCATGTTGCCAGCGCGCCATCCGATGCGGCCGAAGGACAGGGTGAGCATCGTCTTGTGGACGGCGTTCATCGACTTGAGAACGAAGCGACTGGGCATGTTCTCGACGGTAGCGGACTCACCTGTCGCCGCGACGACTCAATCGAACAAGGAAAGTTGTGGTTCGCCCACGATCTCCGCCTGCCAACACACCTCGAAATTAGTGCTCGAGAAGGGGATAGCACCGGCACGAATCAAGGCTTGGTTGCCCTCGGCGACGTCGGTTTCGACG
>JBJTFY010000202.1:0-6977 GCA_046093625.1 Actinomycetota bacterium | reverse complement strand
AACGTCCACCAAGCCCTCCTACGAGGCCGTGCCCGCTCCCAGCCGTCTGTGGATCATCGACGGCGTCGGCCACAACGGGTTCGACGACTTCTGCACCTTCGGAAACGGCTCGGGAATCATCGGTGTCGCGCTGGCCTCGGGCCTCGGACCGTTGCTCGAGGCCCAGCCCCAACTCCGGACCTTGGGCGAGGACGGCTGCATTCCGCCGGCCGTCGACGTCGAAACCGGCTTTCCGATCATCCGCCACGCGGTGACCGCCCAGATCCGCTACTGGTTCGGCGAGGATCCCGAGCCTGTCGGCATCGGCCCCGACGTGTCCGACAAGTACGACCTGGCCGTCGAGATCGCCGAGAAGGGCTGACCGTCACCTCGCACGGGGTGACACACTGGGAGTCGGAGGGGATCATGTCCAGAACCATCGTCATTCGCAACGGTTTGGTCGTCGACGGCACCGGCGCAACGGGTCGGGTCACCGATGTGGCCCTGCGCGACGACCGCATCGTGGCCATCGGCGACGGTCTCGACGGCGACGAGGTGATCGACGCCACCGGCCGCGTGGTGGCTCCGGGCTTCATCGACATCCACACGCACTACGACGCCCAGGTGTTCTGGGACCCGGCGCTCACGCCGTCGTGCTTCCACGGCGTCACCACCGTGGTGGCCGGCAACTGCGGCTTCACCATCGCCCCCACCCGCGCCGGCGACCGCGATCTGATCGCGCGTACGATGGATAAGGTCGAGGACATGGATCCGGCGACGCTCAACGCCGGCATCCCGGGGGAGTTCGAATCTTTCGGCGAGTACCTGGGCGCGGTCGAGCGCCGGGGAACGACGCTCAACTTCGCCTCCTACATCGGACACACCGCCTTGCGCATCTTCGTGATGGGCGACGAGGCCGTCGGACGCGTGGCCACCGACCAGGAGATCGAGCGCATGTCCGACATCGTCCGCCAGGCGATGAACGACGGGGCCGCCGGGTTCGCCTCCAGCTTCGCCGTCACCCACCGGGGCGCCGATGGTCAACCCATCCCCAGCCGTTGGGCCGACCGCCGTGAGATCGACGCTTTGTGCACGGCCGTCGGCGATTCGGGACGTGGGGTCATCGGCGTCAACGGCGGCGAGAACCTTTCGCTCCCCGACTGTTACGAACTGCAACCGCGCATCGGCGCTCCCATCACCTACACCGCGCTGCTCACCACCGCCCAGGGCACCCATCTGAAAGCCGCCGAGATTCACCGCGCCGGTGTGGCGCGCGGCGTCGACGTCTGGCCGCAGGTGTCATGTCGTCCGCTCTCGTTCTCCCAGACGATGGTCGAGCCGTTCACCTTGAACATCAATCCGGTCTTCGCCGAATTGATGCCCAAGTCCCCCGACGAGCGGCGCGCGGCGTACTCCGACCCCGCGTGGCGCGAGCGCGCGGTCGCGTTCTGGGCGTCGGGCCAGGTGCTCAGTCCACGCTGGGATGCCTTCGAGATCATGGAGGCTCCCGCCTCGCCCGAGATGGTCGGACGCCGAGTGGCCGACATCGCCGCCGAGATGGGCCGGGCCCCGTTCGACACACTGCTCGATCTCACCCTGCGCGAGACCGACCTCAAGTTGCGCGTCAAGGCCCTGCTCGCCAACGACGACGTCGACGGCATCACGATGTTGCTGAACACCGAACAATGCACCCTCGGACTGTCGGACGCCGGAGCCCACGTCGGGCAGTTGTGTGACGCGGTGTTGCCCACCGACCTGCTCGGTGTCTGGGTGCGCGAACGCCGGGCGCTCACCCTCGAGCAAGCCGTCAACAAGCTCACCAAGGTGCAGGCCGACCTTTTCGGATTCGCCGATCGGGGCGTGCTGCGTGCCGGTGCTTTCGCCGACGTCGTGGTCTTCGACCCCGCCACGGTGGCTCCCGGTCCGGTCAACCGGGTGCGCGACGTCCCGGCCGACGGCGAGCGACTGACGGCCGACCAACCGACCGGCATGCACCACCTCTTCGTCAACGGCGTCGAGGTCGTGCGCGACGGACGATTGCTCGAGCCCGATCGGCGCCCGGGCCGCTTGGTGAAGCCCGGCCCGCGCGGCTAGCGCATCGAGTACGACACGGGCAGCGTCTTCAGACCACCCACGAAGATCGTCTTCATCCATTTCGGGTCGCCGGCCAACTCGATGTGGTCGAGTCGGGGCAGGAGTTCCTTGAAGAAGGCCTTCAACTCCATCCGGGCCAACATCGCGCCCAGGCAGTAGTGCACCCCGAATCCGAAGGCCAGGTGTTTGTTGGGTGAACGACCGACGTCGAACACGAAGGGGTCCACGAAGGCCTCCTCGTCGCGGTTGCCCGAGGGGTACGAGAGCAGAACCGACTGCCCGGCCCGGATCGTCCGGTCGCGCAGTTTGTAGTCCTCGGTGGCGGTGCGCATGAAGTGCTTCACCGGTGTGACCCACCGGATCATCTCGTCGACCGCGGTGTTCAGGAGGGACGGATCCTCCTTCAGTCGTTGCATCTGATCGGGGTGCTCGATCAATGCGTGCAGACCGCCGGCCATGGCCGACGCGGTGGTGTCGTGACCCGCGGTCGCGGTGATCACGTAGTAACCGATGGTCTGCATCATCGTCAGTTCCTCACCGTTGATGCGCGCGTTGGCCACCACCGAAGCCATGTCACCGGTGGGGTTCGCCCGACGCTCCTCGGTGAGCTTGGTGAAGTAGGCGAAGAAATCCTGGATCACGGCCAAGATGTCGGAGGGGTCCGCGCTGCGCTGCATCTCCTCGTCGGCGGCACCGAACAACTCCTGGGTCAACTTCAACATCCGTCCGTAATCGCTCTCGGGGAGTCCGAGGATCGACAGGATCACGTTCAGGGGCATGAACATGGCGATGTCGCGCGCGAAGTCGCACGAACCACCGAGATCGAGCATCTTGTCGACGTACCGCTTGGCGTAGCCGGCGAGCAGGTCGTCCAACTTGGCGAGGTTCTTGGGCAGGAACCACTCCTGGGTCACGCCGCGCAATTCGCGGTGCTCGGGGTCGTCAACGTGGATGAGCGTGCGCAACAAGCCACCCGATTTCCCGGCCCGGGCGTCGTCCTCGATCGATCCCAACACCGGTCGCGGTTCGTTGAGGAAGATCTGGTTGCGGGCCTCGATCTCGAAGATGTCGGCCGACTTGGTGATGGCCCAGAACGAGTTGAACCCCACGCCGTGACTCTCGACCCAGTGCACCGGGTCCTCGCGTCGCAACTTCGCACAGGCGCGGTGGAAGTAGTCCTCGTCGGCGTAGGCGGACGGGTCGACGAAGACGTAACCGGCCTCCTCGACGTTCTCGGGCTCGCGGGTGGCACGTGTTGCGGACATCTCTTCCCCTTCCGAGTCCATTGTGCCCCAGACTCGTCGTGGGGCGGGGTGGTCGGAGGTCGTTTCCAGATGGGTCGAGGGTCCCGAGGCGACCCGCTAGAGTTTCTGACACACCGTCAGAAACGGACGCGGAGGGGACACTTCGACATGAGCGCCACGGCCCATCAGGACATCATCGCCACCCGCGACCCGGGGGCCAACATCACCCATGACCGCATCGTCCTGCGGGGCAAGCGCATCGGACCCATCCTGCATCTGGCCACCGAACGCGCCCGCTTGGCCGCCCTCGAATGGCGCCATTTCGAGGTCGAACGTCTCGGCGCCACCATCGGTGCGGTGCTGCACGGGGTCGACCTGCGTCGCGATCTCGCCGACGAGATGATCGACGAGATCCGCCGCGCCCTCCACGAGTTCAAAGTGATCTTCTTCCGCGACCAGCCGCTCACCCCGGAGCAACACGTCGCCTTCGCCCGGCGATTCGGCGATCTCGAGATCCATCCCTTCATCCCTTCCAACACCGGAGCGCCCGAGTTGGTGCGCTTCGAGAAGTCCTTCGACGTGAAGGGCTACGAGAACACCTGGCACCACGACGTGACGTGGCGCGAGACCCCGAGCATGGGCGCGATCCTCCACGGAGTCCACGTGCCCGAGAGCGGCGGCGACACCCTCTTCTCCGACATGTACGCGGCCTACGAAGGACTGACCGAGGAGAACCGGGAGTTCGTCGACACCCACGACGCCGAGCACGATTTCATGTTGTCCTTCAGTCGTCAGGTGAACCCCGACCAGTTGGCCGAGATGCGCCAGAAGTATCCCCTCGTCGTGCATCCCTTGTCGGCCACGCACCCGACCACCGGACGTCGTCACTTGTTCGTGAACCCCATCTTCACCAGTCGCATCCTCGGCGTCGATCACGAGACCAGTGAAAGCAAACTGGCCGAACTCTGGAACGAGAGTGACAACGTCGAGTACCAGTGCCGTTTCCACTGGGAGAAGGATTCGGTCGCCTTCTGGGACAACCGCGCGTGCCAGCACTACGCCAGCAGCGACTACTGGCCCGAGATCCGCATCATGGAGCGGGCCAGCATCAAGGGTGGCCGCCCGAGCCGTTGAGTCCCGCGGGCGCTGACTAGTTTGCGCCCATGAGTGACGATTCCCCGGGCCTGGATCCCGACCTCGACTTCACCGTCTCCCTGCAGGGCGGACGGGGCGAGGCCGGTCACGCTCGGCATCCCGACGTCCGTCTTCTCTCCCCCGACTTCTACGCCGACTTCGACCGCCTCACCACCTGGATGCGCGCCGAGGCGCCGCTCTACTGGGACGACGAGACCGGCATCTGGGGCGCGGCCAGTCACCAGTTGGTGTCGATGATGAGCCGCGAGTGGCACACCTTCTGTTCGGGCAAAGGCTCGCGACCCGAGAGCTCCGTGCCCTCGATGATCAACTTCGACGCCCCCGAGCACACCAAGCGTCGCCGTCTGGTGGGCGCCGGCTTCACCCCGCGGCGCGTGGCCGACCACGAGCCCTTCCTGCGCGCGGCGGTGAACCGGCTCATCGACGCGGTGATCGACCGCGGAGAATGCGACATCGTCCGCGACATCGCCACTCCCCTGCCGATGTTGATGATCGGCGAGTTGATGGGCCTGCCGAGCGAGGACAACGAGATGCTGCTCCACTGGTCCGATCTGTTCGCCACCGGTGGCGACGAGATCCGCCCCGAGGTGGAACGCGCGGTCGTCGAGTGGAACGACTACATCATGCGCAAGGTGCACGAGCGCCGAGGTGGGGACGGCCAGGACTTGGTGAGCCTCGTCGTCAACGCCGAGTGGGAAGGCGAACGACTCTCCGACATCGACGTCATGTTCGAGACCATGCTCGTACTGGTGGGCGGCGACGAGACCACCCGTCACGTCATTTCCGGGGGCGTGGCCGCCCTGGCCGCCCATCCCGGGGAGTTGCGACGCCTCACGGCCGATCCGACACTGTTGCCGACCGCCATCGAGGAGATGCTGCGTTGGAGCACCCCCGTGCGCAACATGAACCGCACGGCCACCCGCGACGTCGAGGTGAACGGACTGCGCATCCGAGAGGGCGACCGGGTGCTGTTGCTCTACCCGTCGGCCAACCGCGACGAGGCGGTGTTCGACGATCCGTTCCGCTTCGACGTGGGTCGTACTCCCAACGATCACGTGGCGTTCGGCGCGTACGGACGACATCACTGCCTCGGCGCACCCCTGGCTCGACTCGAGTTACGGATCATGTTCGAGGAGTTGCTGCGTCGCGTCGACGACGTTCGGCTCGCCACCGACGAGATCGAATGGCGGCGGGGCAATTTCGTGCTCGGACCGAACTCGGTCCCGATCACGTTCCGGGCGCGCTAGAGGTCGGTCAGCAGTTTGCCCATGCGGTCGATCGCGATGCGGGCAACCACATGGTTGCGATCGCCGCCGCGTTCGGTGGACTCGACCGCGGGGATGCCGTCGGTCCAGCGCATGGTCAGTTCACCCCACACGCGACCGTCACCCATGATCGTTCCCTCGACCCCCAAGCGGGCCGTGTGGGAGTCGGGTGCACCCGACTGGTTCGCCGCGGTCAGCACGAACTCGACGAACTCGGCGCGTTCGATGGGTACGTGCTCCGCCAACGGCGTCGTACCCATCACGATCGTGTAGAGCATGCCCGCTTCCTTGTGGACGTGCTTCTCCTTGAAGTCCCGACGGTTCTGCATCTCGATGAACGAACGGCGGGTGGCGTAGCGCACGATGCCCATGCGGTCCCATTCGCCCTCGCTCCCCTGGGCCACCACCGGACCGAAGAACGCCACCTCGGCACCGATCTTGTGCAGCACCTCGGTCGGGTTGTAGAGGTCGTCGGCCTGTTCACCGGAGATGCCGGTCGGTGCGGTGCCCTCGGCTCCGCGCACCCCGTCGTAATCGGCGCTCTCGCGGTACTTCATGAAGTTCTCCATGCAAACCGGACCGTCGGCCTCGGGTTCGCGGGTGGACAAGTCGGCGGCGTACTCGAAATTGATCGTTCCGTAGCGCATGCGGCGACGCTAGCACTCTCCGGGTTGAAGTGGCACGATTCGTGACAGAACCTCGTGACAGGCCCCTCGCCGCGTGCGAGACTGCGGGCATGTCGAACGCCGCCGTCCTCGATTCGCTCCACCGTCGCATGAAGGCCATGTTCTCGCTCTACGAGGACGCCGTTTCCACGATGGACCTGACGCACGTGAACCACTTCGAACGCGAGGGGGTCCTTCCCATCGCCTTCTCGCTGTTCCACTACGTCAACATGCACGACGCGTCGTTCATGATGCTCACCGGAACGCCTCCCATCTGGAACGAGGAGTGGCAACAGCGGGTGGGGGTCACGGTCAACGATCACGGCAAGCACCGCACGGTCGACGAGATGGTCCATCAGCGCATCGGCGATCTCGACGCGTTCGTCGCGTACATGCGCTCGGTGTACGGACGCACCCTCGACTGGCTCGCCGGGCTGGACCCCGCCGAACTCGACCGCGTCGTGATCACCCGACCGTTTCCGCCCCAGATCGCCAGCACCTTCAGCGCACGTGTGGCGGGCGACGCCGGTCTGAGGGTCCTCGACGGCATCGAGTGCCGTCGAGGACCGTCAGAC
>JBJTFY010000201.1:0-2167 GCA_046093625.1 Actinomycetota bacterium | reverse complement strand
CGCCGAGATCCACAACACCGACGCCGAGGGACGTCTCATACTCGCCGACGGACTGTCACTCGGCGCGGAGGCCAAGCCCGACGCCATGGTCGACATCGCGACTCTCACCGGCGCCTGTCTGGCGGCCCTCGGCACCAAGATCGCCGGGGTGCTCGGAACGAGCGACTCCTTCATCGAACAAGTGAAGGGTGCAGCCGCCAAGTCCGACGAGCCGGTGTGGCAGTTGCCGCTCGAGCGCGATTACCGACGCCTGCTCGACTCCAACGTGGCCGACATGCGCAACATCGGTGGCCCGTACGGTGGCGCGATCACCGCGGCGCTGTTCCTGGCCGAGTTCACGGCCGACGTTCCGTGGGCGCACCTCGACATCGCCGGGCCGATGAACGTCGACGGTGACGACGGTTGGTTGAGTCGCGGCGCGACCGGCTTCGGAACGCGCCTGCTGATCGACCTCGCACTGAACTTCACGAAGCCGCGTCGCTGAGAACACCCAACGCGGTCTCGCGCGCGGGGGCGGGGTCGTTCTCGCTCCAGAGAGCGTGCGCCGACTGCACGACCGCGGGCAGACGACAGAGGTGACGAAGGCCGAGCGGTGGCACGACGGTGCGCACCGCCAGCACCGCGCCCTCGCGCCGGGCGAGGCCGAACATGACGAGGCGTCGCAGGGCCCGCTCGAGGCCGGGGGAGTTCGCCCCGCCCATTCCGACCGAGCCGGCCAACGTCGCGAGGTCGATGGTGACCCCGTCCGGTCGGGCGACCGCGACGTAGGCGAGGCGCCGCAACAGCCACGTGGCGGTCGGTCCGATGACGCCGAGCCAGAAGAGTTCGACGTACTCGCCGAGCGGATCGTGTCCGAGGCGCTCGACCACCGGATCGCGCCACGGCACGATCGTCATCGCGGTGAGTTGTTCGTCGACTCGTCCCATCCGGCCTCCCTCGCCGCCGTCGAGGGTGGGTTCCAACGATGCTCCGGTGGCGACCGGGGCGATGGTGTGCGACACTGACGGCGTGTCCGCCGCAGTGATCACATCCGTGGACGAGCCCGGGTTCGACGAGGTGGTCGGCTGGGTGGCGGCGGCCGAGCGGGTGGCCGTGCTCACCGGTGCCGGAATCTCCACGGGCTCGGGGGTGTCCGACTTCCGGGGACCCAACGGATTGTGGACGTTGAATCCGGCCGCCGAACGCGCCTCGTACGTGCAGTACTACCTCGAGGACGAAGAGGTCCGTCGCGCCGGCTGGCGCGCGGCGCTCGACCGAAGCAAGCGTCGCGTCCTCCCCAACGTCGGTCACTACGCGTTGGTCGAACTGGAGCAGCGGGGTCAGTTGACCGGTTTGGCCACCCAGAACGTGGATGGATTGCACGTGATCGCGGGCAACTCCAGCGAATTGGTGCACGAGCTCCACGGCACCTGGCTCTTCTCGCGCTGTTTCGGCTGCGGCGACCGACGTCCGGTCGATGAGACGGTCGATCGCGTGGCCGCCGGAGACCACGACCCGCGTTGTCTCTTGTGCGGGGGAGTGATGAAGCGCGACGTCGTGTTGTTCGGCGAGCCACTCGACGACGATGTCATCGGTGCCGCCATGGCGGCCGCGGAGAACTGCGATCTGTTCCTGGCCATCGGAACCTCGCTCGGCGTGACGCCCGCGGCCAACACCATCGCCCGCGCCCGCGCCGCCGGGGCCCGCACGGTGATCATCAACGACCAGCCCACCGAGCGGGACCAGTACGCCAGCGTCAGCCTCCGTGGCGACATCAGCGAGTTCCTGCCCGAGATGGTCTGGCGAACCGCCTGACCGGGGTGTCCCCGAGGGGAAATCCCGACCAAACTGGTAGGCTTTCGGCATGGCGACATTCCGAGACCTCCTGGCGGCGGCCAAGTCCGAGATCACCGAAATCGACACCGCTGGCGCCCAGTCCTTGATCGACGACGGTGGCGTGACGGTGCTCGACGTGCGCGAACCCGACGAGCACGCCGAGGGTGCGCTCATCGGCGCGCTGCACATTCCGCGCGGACACCTCGAGGCCCAGGTCGAGGGGCGCATCCTCGACAAGGACGCGACCGTCGTCGTGTATTGCGCGGGCGGGGTGCGCAGTGCCTTCGCCGCCAAGACGCTCGGAGAACTCGGGTACACCAACGTGTTGTCGATGGCCGGTGGCTTCGGCAAG
>JBJTFY010000200.1:0-2183 GCA_046093625.1 Actinomycetota bacterium | reverse complement strand
GTCGACGTGGTGGTCATCGGTGCCTCCTCCTCCGCACTGGCGGGTCAGATCGTCGACGGCGGCGACGTCGACGTGTGCGCCTCGGGCGATCAGGGCCAGTTTTCGCGGGCCGCCGATGCGGTCGAATTCGACGCGCCACGGATCCTGGCCACCAACTCGCTCGTGATCATCGTGCCCCCGGGCAATCCCCGCGACGTACGAGGTCTCGACGACCTGGCTCGCGACGACGTGCTGGTGGCCACGGCCACCGACGACGTACCGATTCGCAAGTACACCGACCGCTTGCTGGAAGCGGCCGGGGTGACGGCCCGCTTCGTCACCTTCGAAACGAACGTCTCGGGGATCGTCACCAAGGTGTCCACCGGAGCGGCCGACGCCGGCGTCGTCTACGTCTCGGATCTGGTCGGCGCCGACGTCGACAGCGTGACGATCCCGGTCGCGCAGAACCTGATCGCGAGTTACCCGATCGCAGCCGCCGCCGACTCCGATCGCTCCACGATCGCTCGTCGGTTCGTCGACTTCGCCTTGTCGACCGACGGTCGGGCCATTCTCGTCGCGAACGGCTTCACGGCACCGTGAACCGGCACCACGACCGACCACCGCGCATGGCGCGCGCGCTGGCCGTGGTGGCCGTGGTCTTCTTCACGCTGCCCTTCGTCGGTCTGCTCTGGCGCACCCCGTGGTCGAGGCTGCTCGACGTCTTCGGGGACGCGTCGAGTCGCGAAGCACTGTGGCTCTCGCTGCGCACCTCGGTCGTCGCCGCGTTCCTGAGCGTGCTGTTCGGGGTGCCCCTGGCATGGGTGTTGGCCACCACGCGCTTTCGTGGTCGTGACGTCGTGCGCGCCCTCTGCCTCATCTCGATGGTGTTGCCACCCGTCGTGGGCGGCATCTCGTTGCTCTTTTCGCTCGGTCGAACCGGTCTTTTCGGACATTGGCTCGACGATTGGTTCGGCTTCCAGTTCACGTTCAGCGCGTGGGGAGTGATAGTCGCTCAGGTTTTCGTGGCCATGCCGTTCCTGGTGCTCACCGTGGAGGGCGCGTTGCGACAGGTCGATCCCCGCTTCGCCGAGGCCGCGCGTTCGCTCGGCGCGTCACCGTGGTATGCATTCCGGCGGGTCACCATTCCGTCGATCTCCGGTGGACTGATCGCCGGGACCGTGTTGGCGTGGGCCCGCGCTTTCGGCGAGTTCGGTGCCACCATCACGTTCGCCGGCAACTATCCGGGCACCACCCGCACCCTGTCGATCGCCACCTACGTCTCGCTCGAGTCCGACCCCGGTCGAGCCATGGCCCTGAGCGTGATGATGATCGGTGTGTCGTTCGTGGTTCTGGTCACGCTGCGCGACCGCTGGCTCGGCAACGGACGGCCGCGATGAGCCTGCGTCTCGACTTCACGGTTCGTCGCGGCGGGTTATGCCTCACCATCGACGAGTCCATCGCTTCGGGCGAGACCGTCGCCATTGTCGGCGACAACGGAGCGGGAAAAACCACGTTGTTGAAGTGTCTGGCCGGATTGATCGCCGTCGACACCGGTCGCATCATCCTCGACGATCTGGTTCTCGACGACGCGGAGACCGACGATTTCGTTCCACCGGAGCATCGCGACGTCGGACTCGTCTTTCAGGACCACCTGTTGTTCGAGCACCTCTCGGCACTCGAGAACGTCGCGTTCGGCCCGCGCGCTCGCGGGGTCGGTCGGAGCGAGGCACGCGCCCGCGCCCGAACCCTGCTCGAATCCGTCGGCCTGCACGGGTTCGCCGACCGACGGCCGAGCGAATTGAGCGGTGGTCAGCATCAGCGGGTGGCGTTGTCGCGGGCTCTCGCCGTGTCCCCCCGTCTGCTCTTGCTGGACGAACCACTGTCGGCGATCGACGCCAGCGTCCGGACCGACCTGCGGGCTTCACTCGTCGAACGGATCGCGACCTTCGACGGCACGGCCCTCGTCGTCTCGCACGATCCGGCCGACGTGATGGCACTCGCGAGTCGGGTGATCGTGCTCACGGCGGGACGGGTGACGTGGGACGGTCCGGTCGACGATGACGGATGGCGTCGATGAGTCGGCCCGGTCGCGACGACAAACAAATGTTGTTGGGCGAATGGGCCGGTCTCGGAGTCCTCGCCCGAGGTCCGAACCTCGGGTTCGCCGTGGCCCCAGACGTGCGGGGCACCGGCGACTGCGGCCG
>JBJTFY010000199.1:0-2535 GCA_046093625.1 Actinomycetota bacterium | reverse complement strand
CGCCGTCAACGACCAGCAATTCGATCGCGTCGCCAACAAGGTGCGCGATGCCGTCGGAGGGAACCTGGATGGCAAGCGCGTCGCGGTCTGGGGTCTGGCGTTCAAGGCCGGCACCGACGATCTGCGCGACTCCCCGGCGGTGGCGGTGTGCGAACGACTTCGAGCGGCCGGCGCCACGTTGACCGTCTACGACCCCACCGTTGATCGTCCGCGTATTGGCGTTCCGGCCGACGTACACATCGTCGCCGACCCCCTCGATGCCTGTCGCGACGCCGACGCCCTGATCGTTCTCACCGAGTGGGACCAGTTCAAGTGGATCGAACCGACCGCGGTCGGCCAACTGATGCGTTGCAAAGTGGTCGTCGACGGTCGAAATCTGCTCGATCGCATCTCGTGGCAACGTGCGGGCTTCACGCACCGGGGCATCGGTCGCTGACATGCGGGTGTTGCTCGCCGGTGGTGCGGGATTCATCGGCTCCCACATGGCCGACGCGTTGATCGCCCGGGGCGACCAGGTGGTGGCCATCGACAATCTGTGCACTGGGCGACGCCGGAATGTCGCGCACCTGGCCGAAAACTCGCTCTTCAGTCTGATCGAAGCCGACATCACGACCGAGTGGCCGGCCCGTGCCGAACTCGACCAACCCTTCGACGCCGTTCTCGATTTCGCCAGCCCCGCCTCCCCCAACGACTTCGCCACCATGCCCCTCGAGATATTGGCGGTGGGAAGCACCGGCACCCGACGACTTCTCGACCGTGCCCTCGCCGACGGGGCCCTGTTCTTCCTCACTTCCACCAGTGAGGTGTACGGCGACCCGCTGGTGCACCCTCAACCCGAGTCCTATTGGGGCAACGTGTCGTCGATCGGTCCCCGAAGTTGCTACGACGAGGCCAAGCGCTTCAGCGAGGCCCTCACCATGGCGTACCACCGGGTCCACGGACTTGACGTGCGTATCGTGCGCATCTTCAACACCTACGGCGAACGCATGCGCCCCAACGACGGCCGCGTGGTGAACACCTTCGTGGTTCAAGCCCTCACCGGCCAACCACTCACGCTTCACGGTGACGGGCACCAGACACGCTCGTTCTGCCACGTCAGCGACGAGGTGCGCGGCCTGATGGCGCTGCTCGATTCCGACGTGACCACCCCGGTGAACATCGGCAACCCGGGCGAGTTCACCATGCGCGAACTGGCTCACTTGGTGAAGGAGATCACCGGATCGAGCAGTCCGATCGTCTCGGTTCCCCTGCCCGCCGAGCGAGAGGGCGACCCCATGCAGCGTTGCCCCGACATCTCGCTCGCCAAGAGCCGCCTGGGCTGGGAGCCGACCATCGCGTTGGCCGAGGGACTCGACCTGATGATCAGACACTTCCGTGACCACGAGGACATCGCGTGACGATTCTGGTGACGGGCGGGGCCGGCTACATCGGATCTCACACCGTCCGTCGATTGCGCGCCGACGGTCGCGACGTGGTGGTGCTCGATTCGCTGGAGAGGGGGAACCGCGACGCGTTGTTGGGCGCCCCCTTCGTGCAGGGCGACATCAGCGACTCGTCACTGGTGGCCGAAGTGTGCCGGAAGCACGGAGTCGACTCGGTCATCCACTTCGCGGCCTACAAGAGCGTGGGCGAGTCGATGACCGACTCCGCGAGGTACTGGCGCAACAATGTGCAGGGAACCGTCGACCTGTTGGAGGGAATGCTGGCCGCCGACGTGCGACGCATCGTGTTCTCCTCCTCGGCGGCCGTGTACGGGAACCCCGAGACCCTTCCCATCCGCGAGGATGCGCCACTGCGACCGGAGAACGTGTACGCCGAGACCAAGGCGGTGATGGAGCGTGTCATCCATTGGTACGGCCGAACGCACGGAATGCGGTGGGTGAGTCTTCGTTACTTCAATGCCGCCGGGGCCAGCAGCGACGGTGTGCTGGGCGAGAACTGGGACACGACCACCAACCTGCTGCCGCTGGTGATGAAGGCCGCGCTGGGCGCGAGCGGACCGGTGAAGGTGTTCGGCGACGATTACCCCACGCCGGACGGCACCGGAGTGCGGGACTACATACACGTCGAGGACCTGGCTGTCGCTCATTCGAAAGCGGTCGACCATCTGGCCGCCGGGCGCGACGACGTCACCTTGAATCTGGGCACCGGAAGGGGTTACTCCGTGATGGAGATCATCCGCGCCACGGAGAATGCGTTGGGTCGGCCGGTTTCGTTCGAGGTAGTCGACCGACGGCCCGGGGACCCTGCCGCCGTTTACGCCGACCCAACCGCTGCTGCACGGACCCTTGCTTGGAAAGCGTCGCGGGGCCTGCTGGAAATCGTCGCCTCGAGTCTCGCCTGGCATCGCAAGGTCACCCGATAGACCCAATTCCGTAAGGCGGACCGGATCAACGACAAGACCTACACTCTCGGCGATGGCAAGCAATGACTCGGACGTGCACGTCAGGGAACTCGGAGCAAATGTCGAAGCTCTCAACGGAATTCGGGGACTGGCGGTCCTCCAAGTCGTTCTTGCGCATACTCACTACGTAC
>JBJTFY010000198.1:0-4792 GCA_046093625.1 Actinomycetota bacterium | reverse complement strand
ATCCGGGAAAGTCACGTCGAGGCGCAGTCCCCGATCGTCGGGACAGTCCGGCGGGGACTCCGAACGCAGCGCGCCACTCCCGCAACTCCACGCCACCACGGACGTGGGCTGGGGCTCGGTGGCCGCCGCGTCGCCGGCGATCATCGCCAGTCCGGCCGGAAACGCCTCGACCAGGGTCGGATCGACGTCGAGTCCCGCCCGGTAATACGCGACGCTCTTCTCGGGCGTCAGCATCACGTCGTCGTGGTAGAGAGCGGGCGCCCAGTACGAGGCGGTGTCGAGGGCCTGCTCGCACGTCGTGTCGTCGGCGACCAACGACGCCAGGGTCGAATCCGCGTCGGCACCGGTGGTACCGAAGAAGCCGTGCATGTGCGAGGCGCGCGAGTCGCCGGGATACACGATGGGGTCGTCGGGCAGCGCGTGGCTGAAAGGACACTCCACGACGAACTGCCCCACCGCCCCCTGGGGTCCGGCAATCGGACGGTCGGGAGCACCCATCACGTCGGCCGGGTCGACCGGCATCGCCGAGTGGTCGTGGTCTGCGGAGTTCGGGGCGTCGGGCGCACACGAAGCGAGCAACGCCAACGCCCCCGCGAACACGGCCCGCCGGGACGTCGACGTACCCCGCGCGAACCGAGTCAACGGGGACGTCCCTTCGTCAGTCGATCTTGTCGGGGACGGTGATGGCGGCGAGATCGATCGTCGGCGGGGTGGCACTGGCCGGAACGGCCGGCGCGGTGGCCGCGTCGGGCATGTTCTCCAGTTGCGGCAGCTCGGGCAACGCAGCGGTCTTCCAGTCCACCGACGGCGGGTTCGTCTCGGCGTCGGCGAGCCACGTGATGACCATCAGATCTCCCGCGGTCCAGTCGCCGGCGGATTCACTCAAGGGCGAACCGCACGGCGACAACGTCTCGAGATCGAGCGGCGCCGACAGCGTGAAGGTGTTGCCCTCGAAACAGTTGCCCATCTCCCAGAGGTTCGTACCCGCCGAAGCGACCGCGATGTCGGCGCGACGGTTGTCCTCGAGGACGTTGTCGCGCACCTCGTTGTCCTGCGAGTCCCACAACAACGGACCGTCGGGGATGACCGGCATCTGTTGCTTCTGGGTCGCGCAGTCGGTGTCCCAGGCGTCCTTGTCCGGGATGACATCGTTCGCATCCTCCTCGAGGAACGGGACCAGGCCGATGCCGGTCTTGTCGTGATCCCACACCCGATTGCGTTCGATGATGTTCTGCACCCCTCCGGCACTGAGGATGCCGTTACCCATGGCCAGGATCGCCACGTCGATGGCCGGAGTATCCGGCTGGTTGTTGGAGTACACGAGGTTGCCCACGATGGTGGTCTTGCGCTCGGGGTAGCACAACTCGTAGCTGCCGCTGTTGGGCACGATGCCCGCTCGGTTGTTACGGAACACCGAGTTCACGATCAGCAGGTTCCCGCCCGAGTTGGTGCCGGAATACCCGAGACCGTTGTGTTCGGCCACCACGTCGCGGATCACGGCGTCGCACGGGTAGCACTGGCCGATGTAGAACCCGGCGTCCGGGCTGCCGGCGGCGTACGAGTGCTCCAACAATCCGCCCACCGAGTCGAAGGCGTAGATGCCGTAGTCGCCGTTGCGCCAAGCGGTCAGGTAGGAGCCTCGGTAGCCGGTGCTTCCGGTCCAGAAGAACCCGTTCTTCGTGTAGTTCATCGCGGTCATGTTCTCGATGGCCACACCCGACGCGCCCACCACGCGGAACCCGTTGTCGAGTTCGAAGTTGCCGTCCATGATGACGGTGTTGCGGTCGAGACCGCGGATGACGATGTTGTCGGTGGTCACCTGGACCGCCTCGTTGTAGGTGCCCGGGGCGATCAGGATCAGGTCGCCCTCCACGGCCGCGTCGACGGCCGCCTGGATGGTGGCGTAGTCGGCCGGCACGTTCAGAACGCCATCGGTCGGGGCCTCGGTGACCGGGGCTTCCGTGACCGGGGCCTCGGTGGCCGGCGCTCCGGTCGAGGCGGAGTCGGATCCCCCATCGTCACCCGAGCCGCACGCGACGAGCGACACCCCCAGCAACGACACGGCGATGACCGATCGCAACGAACGCTTCATGATTCCCCCTTCGTCACCGACGACCCCGTCGGTGCCCACAACTTAGTTCGTGTCGTCAGCTCACACGAATGACCCCGTACATTCCCGCACCGGGAGCGCCGTGGATCGAACAGTAGAACGAGTACACGCCCGGGGTGGTGAAAACGTGCGAGAACGTGTCACCGGGGACGAACTCGGTGGAGGCGACACCCCACGCCGAGGCCGAAGAGTCGCTCTCGAGGAGGGCCGCCAGCCCGGCGTCGTCTTTCACCGAGTCGGGGAGGATGTTGTGGTCGTTGCGTCCGCGATTGTCGAACACCACCTCGGTTCCCGCCGCGATCTCGTAGTCGGAAGGTCGGTACGAATTGTCGAGCACCTGAATGGTGACGGTTTCGCCGTTGGGCGGCACCGTCGCGACGGTGGTGGTGATGGCGACGGTGTCGTCGACGGGCCGGGCACCGCCCACCGCATCGGGTGCGTCCGGGGCGCAGGCCGAGAGAATCACGGCCGGAACGACGACGGTCGACATCCAACGCGGCACACGAGTCACGCCACCCATTGTCGCCTCAGACGGTGGGTAACTGGTAATCCGCGAAACGGTCGCGCAAGGTCTTCTTGGAGAACTTGCCCACGCTCGTCTTGGGAACCTCGTCGATGAACACCACGTCGTCGGGCAATTGCCACTTGGCGAGTTTCGGCCCGAGGTAGTCGAGGATCTCCTGTTTCGACAGGGTCGCCCCCGCCTCCAGCACCACGCACGCCAAGGGACGCTCGCTCCACTTCGGGTGCATCACGCCGATGACCGCGGCCTCGCGGATGAGGGGATGCGCCATCAATTCGTTCTCGATTTCGACCGAGCTGATCCATTCACCACCGGACTTGATGAGATCCTTGGTGCGATCGAGCAGACGAATGCGTCCGCGGGCGTCGACCGCCGCCACGTCACCGGTGCGCAACCAGCCGTCGGTGCTGAAACTCTCGCCGGCCCGCTCGTCGTCGTAATAGGTCGCCGCGATCCAGTTGCCCCGACACTGCAACTCGCCGCTGCTCTCGCCGTCCCACGGAACGCTGGTGGTGGTGCCGGGCTCGACCACACGACACTCGACACCGAACACGATGCGCCCCACCTGGGTACGCAGGTCGGCCTGGGCGTTGACGTCGAGCAACAGTTGGTCCGAATCCAGGTGACACACCGCGGCGATCGGGCTGGTTTCGGTCATGCCCCACGCCTGCAGGATGGGCAGTCCCAGTTGCTCGCGATAGGCCTCGCTGAGCGCCCGCGGCACCGCCGAGCCACCGCACGGAATGGCCCGCAAACTGGAGGTGTCGCGACCTTTCAACTCGGGCAACACGCCCATCCAGATGGTGGGCACGCCGGCAGCGATGGTGGGGCGCTCGTTCACGATGAGATTGGCGATGGCCGGCCCGGACAGGTCGGGCCCTGGCATCACGAGATCGGCCCCCGACGCCACCGCCGCGTGGGCGAGTCCCCACGCGTTGGCGTGGAACATGGGCACGACGGGCAGGATCTTGTCGCGTTCGCTGGCCCCCAATCCGTCGGTCATCATCGTGGCCATCGTGTGCAGGAACGTGCTGCGGTGGGTGTACACGACACCCTTGGGGTTGCCGGTGGTGCCGCTCGTGTAACACATGCTGGCCGCGGTGTCTTCGGCGACCTCGGCGAACCGCGCCGGTGTCGCAGCGGCGAGCAAGAACTCGTAGTCGTGCACCGGGATGCCGGCGGTGTCGGCCGGAATCTCACCCTTGCCGTCGTCCATCACGACGAGGTGCTTCACCGTCTCGAAGGTGGGGAGCAGCGGTGCCAGCAAGCCGAAGATGGACTTGTCGACGAAGATCACCTCGTCCTCGGCGTGATTCACGATGTACGTGAGCTGCTCGGGGAAGAGCCGGATGTTGAGCGTGTGCAGGACGCGTCCGGTGCAGGGGGCCGCGAAATAGAGCTCGAGATGGCGCGCGGTGTTCCATGCGAACGTGGCCACGCGGCCGCTCGTCGAGATTTCGAGGTGATCGAGGACCGTCGCCACTTTGCGGGTGCGCACCGCCCATTCGGCGTAGGTGGTGCGTTCGATGCCCGTCGCCGTGGCGGTGGTGATCGTCTTGTGTCCGAAATAGCGCTCGGCGCGGTCGAAGAGGTGATGCACCGACAACGGCACGTCCTGCATCAACCCCGGAATGACCGCGTTCTTCACTGCCCGCTTCGCACCGTGCTCCATGACGACTCCCCCGACGTTCGCGCGGTCCCCCGACCTACGACGGTCACACTTTAGTCCTAGGCTCTCGACGATGTCCGAGGCCACCCCCGAACCCCGCGCCACGCACCCTTCGCCCGTCGCCAAGAGGTCGGTTCTGATCGGGTCCATCGTGTTGTTCGCCCTCGGCACCATCGGCTCCAACATCGGTCCGGCCGTGATCGACGATCACCCGGCGTGGGTTCTGGCCCTGTCGAGTCGCAACCGCAACCTCTTCGCGTCGGTGCCCTACCTCGACCCTTTGCCGTACGCGCTCATCGGATTCGTGCGCTTGCTCGTGGCCGGGTCGACGCTGTTCTTCCTCGGTCGCTGGTACGGCGAGCGGGCCATCGCCTGGACCGAGAAGCAAGCCGGCGAACTGCCCGCCCTGTACCGCTGGTTCGCACGGGCCATGGATCGGGCCGGCTGGCTCGTGGTGATCGTGTTCTGCGCCTCGAATCTGGTGTGGATG
>JBJTFY010000197.1:0-3240 GCA_046093625.1 Actinomycetota bacterium | reverse complement strand
CTGTATCACCGAGATCGACATCACGTTGGCGATGCCGAGACCGCCGACGATGATGGCCAGTAGTCCCATCGAGACCACGATCAACTGCAGTTGTCGGTCGCTCTGAGCGGCCAACTCCAGGGCCTCGCTCTTGACGTCGGTCTTCACCTCGTCGGGCCCCCCGAGGCTGATCGCGGTCACCAACGCATCGGCAGACTCGTCGACCCGGTCGGGATCGACGCGGGCGTAGATCTTGTTCGGAAGCACGTCGTCATCGAGGAAGTCGTTCTCGGCGCGGGAGAACGGAATGAAGACGGCGGTGTCGAAGCCCGGTTCGAGTTGGACCGAATCGAGGATGCCGACGACCGTATAGTCGAAACCGCCCACGGAGATGGTGCGCAACTCGTCGGGCAGAACGCCGAACTCGCGGGCCAATCCGACCCCGATCACGGCCGACCGGGCATCCGATGAGTCGTCGAACGAGTTGATCCAACGACCGCTCACCAGCGGGACCTCGAGCACTTCGGGCAGGTCCGCGGTCACCGCGACGACCGGGATCGGCACCGTCTCGTATTTCTCGCGGGCTTCCTCGTACGGGGTGACGATGATGTTGCTCAGCTCCACGACCGGAGCCACCGCGGTCACGGTGCTCACCGTGAGGGCCCGCTCGACCACATCGGCCGGAAGTGTCGGGTTCTGGCCCCCGAACGAGCTCGAGGCCGAGGCCTCGATCAGATTCGTGCCCAACTCGGCCACCTTGGCCTTGAGGTCACCCTTGGCGGAGTCGGTGAGGCCGACGGCGGCGATGATGGCCGCCACGCCGATCATCGGACCGAGCAGCAGCAGAAGGGTGCGCACCTTGCGGGCCAACAAACCCGTGAGGGCGACTCGCGCGAGATCGCGACCGATGCTCATCGCAACACCTCGTCGCGCACGATACGACCGTCGAGCATCGACACCTTCCGGGCGGCCGAATCGGCGATACCGGTGTCGTGGGTGACGATCACGACCGCTCGTTCGTCCGATTGCAGACCACCGAGGATCTCCATCACGTTGGCCGCGTTCTTGGTGTCGAGTGCTCCGGTGGGCTCGTCGGCGAGGAGGAGCTTGGGTTCGGTCACCAACGCCCGGGCCAAGGCGACCCGTTGTTGTTCGCCGCCGGACAGTTGCACCGGCCGATGGTCGGCGCGATGGGACAGCCCCACTCGCTCCAAGGAGTCCATGGCGCGATCACGACGCTCGGCCGGCTTCAGGTCGCGATAGAGCAGTGCGGTCTCGACGTTTCCGAGCGCGTCGAGATGGGGAATGAGGTGGAACTGCTGGAACACGAATCCGATGCTGCGACCCCGCACCAACGTGCGCGCCGCATCGGCGAGACCGGTGACCTCGACCCCGCCGACGGTGATCGTTCCCTCGGTGGGAACGTCGAGGCAGCCGAGCAAACCGAGCATGGTCGATTTGCCGCTGCCGGACGGACCGACGATGGAAACGAAATCACCCGCGTTGATCGACAAGGTGACGTCCCGAAGAGCCCACACGGTCGCCTCGCCGCTGCCGTAGCAACGTGAGACGCCTTCGAGGTGCATCAGGACGTCGGACATGTCAGCCCGCGCCGTCGGCGGCCGGCGAACCCGACTCGATGTCGACGACGACGAGCTCGTCGCCCGCGAGACCCTGGGTGATCTCCGCCCATTCCCCGTCGATCAGCCCGATGACGACCGGGAGACGGGAGATGGTTCCCTGATCGTTGACCACCCGGACGAGGTCCCCGTCGGCGGAACGCAACACCGCCGCCACGGGAACGACGAGGGCGTTCTTCACCTCGGCCAGCACGACGTCGATGGAGACCGTCGCCCCGTCGACGGCACTGAACTCGCCGTCGACTTGCACGATTCCTTCGTACGTCTCCTCGCCCTGGGCGCCCACCGTCGCGCTGTCGTCGAGGCTCGCGATGATGCCCGACAGGATCTGGTCTCCGACCTTGAGATCGACCGTGACCTTCTGGCCGACCTCCAACTCCGCTCGATCGGACGGACTCACCTTCATGGTGATGGTGAACTGGGGTTCGGTCAGGTTGAGGATCGTCGCCCCCTGGAGGACGAACTCCCCCTCGTCGACCTCCACCGAACCGACTCGTGCCGGCCAGTCGGCGACGATCATGTCGGAGGGTTCGAACACCACGTCGTCGTTGATGAAGTTGACCGGGACCGTCACGCTCGACGCACCTCGACGCATGATCACGGTTCCGGTCAGAACGTCGAAGTCCGTTCCGTTCTGGGCGGTACCCGAGATCTGGTAGTTCACCGAGGTGTCTTCGGTGACCGGTGAGTCGGCGACAATACGGAAGGACCCGCTGCGACCTTCGGCCACCGTGCCACCTCCCACCAGGGTCATCTCCGGAAGATCGGCGCTCTCGATGGTGACCGTGGCCGAGCTGGCGACACCGAGCGAATACGACGCCGCTCTCCCGGCGGGCGGGGTGTCGGCCAGTAGATCGAACGTCAGCGTTTCGTCGGATTCGACGGCATCATCCCGACGCGCCTGGATCTGGATCTGGACGCTGCGGTTCCCGGCGGTGATCGTGTAGGCGTCGTCGTCGGGCAGCACGTAGTCGGCGTCACCGGTCGCGGTGCCACCGAGGCGCACGTTGAAGTCGATGTCGCGATTCGATTCGACCGTGGTGCGCACGGTGAAAGTGACGGTGTTGCCCTCGTCGACCGACTGGTTGCTGGCAGTGACGGTGAGGCGCGGATCGAGATTCGAGCCGTTCGCCTCGATGACGGTCCGGGCGATGTTGCTCGGTCCGACGTCGTAATTCGGGTCGGAGGCGAACTGCTCGGTCAAGGTGACAGTCAGGTCTTCCTCGTCTTCGATCACGTTGTCGACGAAGAGA
This sequence comes from Actinomycetota bacterium, assembly GCA_046093625.1. Taxonomy (GTDB): domain Bacteria; phylum Actinomycetota; class Acidimicrobiia; order Acidimicrobiales; family Ilumatobacteraceae; genus Casp-actino8. The sequence goes on along the minus strand of JBJTFY010000197.1, from coordinate 368 downwards.
TCGACCGTGAACGACACCGTCGTCTGCCCGGCCGGAATGACCACGTTGCCGAGAACCTCGGAGTAGTCGTCGCCGTTCTCGGGGTCGTCGCCTTCGGTGGCGTCGCCACCGGTGGCGATCGCGATCGTGAGGTTGGTAGTGGGGGCGACCGACGACGAGACGGTGTAGGTGAGGGTCTCGCCCTCGTCGGCCCGTGTCTTGTCGACCGTTATGCCGATGACCGGAAGGACGACCGACGGTCGTGCCCCGGTTCCCGACGTCGACGGGACGGCGGGAACCACGGTGAATGCCACCGTGTTCGCCCGCCCGACGCTGTACGCCGATTGGTTCGGCGCGAGACTGACGGTCAGCGTCTCGTCGCCCTCCGG
>JBJTFY010000196.1:0-2898 GCA_046093625.1 Actinomycetota bacterium | reverse complement strand
AACGCCGAGGGCGAGGGGTACGTGACCGTCTTCCCGTGCGGTGAACGTCCGGAAGCCTCGAATCTCAACTACCGGCGCGGACAAACCACCCCGAACGCCGTCATCGCGTCGCTGTCGGCGAGCGGCGAGGTCTGTTTCTTCAGCTTCGCTCCGGTCGACCTGATCGCCGACCTGAACGCCGCCCTGCTCGACGGTAACGGCTTCCGGCCGATCGCTCCATTCCGCATCGCCGACACCCGCCACGGTTTCGGGGTGAACATCCCGCGGGCCCGCGTGGGCGACATGACCGAGAACGCACGATCGCTCGAAGTCCCGATCCTCGGCATCGGTCCCGTACCGGCATCCGGCCTGGCGGCGGTGGCGCTCAACGTGACGCTCGCCAACACGGAGGCTCCGGATGAGGGCGGGTACGCCACCGTGTACCCGTGCGGGCAACGTCCGAACACGTCGAATCTCAACTTCGTCGCCGGCACGAACGTTCCCAACGCGGTGGTCACCCCGTTGTCCCCCAACGGCTCGGTCTGCGTGTTCGTCTACGGACGCGCCGACGTGATCGTCGACGTGAACGGCGCCTTCGCCGCCGGCCAGGGTTTCGATCCGCTCACCCCCACGCGCATCGCCGACTCCCGCAATGGCACCGGCACGAACGGGATGGGGACCGTTGGTACCGTCGACGGGAGCGGGGCACCGCTCGTGATGTCGGTGGCATCTCTCGCGGGGTCGGCGCCGGGTCGCCTCCTCGCCGTGTCGATGAACGTCACCGCGATCGGTGTCGCGGCGGATCCCGCGGGTGGTTACGTCACCGTCTACGCGTGCGGCGACGTTCCCAATGCCTCCAACCTCAACTTCGTGCCCGGCGAGATCACCCCGAACGCGGTGCTGGCCCCGGTGTCGGCCGACGGGACCGTCTGTATCCACGTCTTCGGGCGGGCCCACGTCATCGTCGACGTCAACGGCGTGATCACCACGTCGGACTGAACGCGTCGGGGCTCGCGCGAGATCAGGGGGCCGGACGATGGAAGACAGCGGTGCTCACGGTGATCTCGACGTCATCACCGTGAAAGGTCGCCGAACCGTCGGCGACGACGGTGTATTCGCGGAATTCGACCGCGTCCGTCGTCGGTGGCCACACCAACGAGACGCGCGGGTTCGTATCGATGTTGGAGCGCGCCGAACGCCCGGTCCCCGTCATCGTCACGCGGTCGCCGACGACCGTGCATCGCAATGCGACCACGTGGGCGCGCTCACCTCCCGAGGTGACGAGATACGCGAATTCACGTCCGACGAGGCTCTCCGACAACAGCGTCGGCTCGATGCGGATGCTCAACGGTGGCTGCCCCACGAGTCCCAATGGGTCATCTCGCGCGAGGGCAACCGGTGCGCCGGCTTGAAGTCGTCACCCGTGTAGTACGCGACTGGGAACAGAACCGTCTGGGTCCAGTCCTCGGGGATCCCCAACATCTTCGAGACCTCGGCCTCGGAGAAGAGGTGGATCGTGGTCCACGCGGTCCCCAGTCCCCGGGCCCGCAACGCGAGCATGAAACTCCAGGCCGCCGGGAGAATCGATCCGTAGGTGCTGGCCTGGGCGATCACCATCGGGACGTTCTCGACCCGACCCTTCACGCAGGCGATCACGAACACCGGAACCTGATCGAGGATCGATCCGAGGTACTCGGCGGACTCCATCACCTTGGGCATCACGTGCTCGCGCGGGTCACCTTCGGGCAACGGCGGCGGGTAACCCGATCCGGCCATCACCTCGCCCCCCTTGCGATACACGTCGGCGATCGCCGCGCGCTTGGCCGGGTCGGTCACCACCACGAAGGCCCAGTTCTGGGCGTTCGTGCCGGTCGGGGCCTGCATGGCGACGTCGATGCACTCGGCGATCACCGAAGGTTCGACCGGACGAGTCAGGTCGAGACGCTTGCGCACCGACCTCGTGGTCGTGAGCAACTTGTCGGCGGCGGAACGATCGATGGTCATGGGGGCGAAACTACTTCACCCCGGCAGGCCACTCAGCCGTCGGAGTCGACGGCGCCGTTGTCCGCCGGGCAGTTCTTGGTGACTTCGCACCACGACGCCTTGGCCCCGTTGTGTCCGGTGGCCACCATCGCCCAGGTGGCCGCCACGGCGGACACCCCGAGAACGACTCCGACCGCGACCGCCACGGCCTGCTTGGCCATGTCGGACGCGCGGTACTTGCGCAACGACATCACCGCGACCAGCACGACGAAGAGGATCACCGACAACAGCCGGGCGGTCTCGCCCAACTGCGCATGGTGTTCGAGGGTCTGGGAGCGTTCGACCTTGTGCTCGAGTTCCTCGCCGCGTCCCGCGGCCAGGATCGCCCCGATCATTCCGATTCCGGACGCTCCGGTGACCCACCAGCCGGCGCGCGCCCACAACTTCGGGCGAACGGCCAACACGAGAGCGCCGATGGCGGCCAAAGGAACCATCACCACCGGAAGGTGGACGAGAAGGGGGTGGGCGGGCAGTCCGAAGAGATTGTTCACTTCCATGCCCCACGGTCTAGCCACGTCCGGAGCGCGACGAGGCGTGTTTGCGCAGGCAATTGCACACTTCTTACAGGCACGGAATACCTGAGTTGTTTCGTCGGGAATTGGCCCTAGCCTGACCGGAAACGTGATCACAAGGAGCACTTCCATGGCCATTCGACTCGGCGACATCGCCCCCGACTTCACCGCCGACACCACCCAGGGCACCGTGTCCTTCCACGCGTGGCTCGGCGACTCTTGGGGCGTTCTGTTCAGCCACCCCAAGGACTTCACCCCGGTCTGCACGACCGAGCTCGGATACGTCGCCAAGATCAAGCCCGAGTTCGACAAGCGCAACGTGAAGGTGATCGGCCTGTCGGTCGACTCGGTCGAGAGCCACAAC
>JBJTFY010000195.1:0-2804 GCA_046093625.1 Actinomycetota bacterium | reverse complement strand
CCATCATCACCTGACCGACGCGCAGCGTGTACGCCTCGGTGGCCGGGAACGACTTTCCGTTCAACGACAATCCGATGACCCCGGCGTCGTTGAGCACCATCGTCATCTCCTTGTCGACCTGGGTGTATCCCTTCGCTTTGAGGACGTCGGGAATCGGCATCTCGCCCACGATGAACGCTCCGAACATGCCGTCGGGAATCTGGATCTGGGCATCGTGGTGCGAGTGGTAGATGCCGACCGCGGGCTCGACCGTGGTCCACTCGTACACGAACGTCTCGCCGGGCATAATCGGAGCCTGGGTGTAGGGGTCGACTCCGTCGTATTCGTTGGGCACCCGGATGCCGTGGAAGTGAACCGACGTCGATTCGTTCAACTCGTTCGTGACGACGATTCGCACCTTGTCGCCGACACCGACGCGGATCTCGGGGCCGGGAACAGTTCCGTTGTAGGTCTTGGCTTTGACGACCTTGCCCGGTTCCACCTCCCAGTCGACCTCTTTCACCGTGAGGTCGAACTCCTTGGTCCCGTCGGCCAGGATCGTGGGAGCGAGGATCTGTCCGCCCTTCTCCCCGGCGGTCGCGGCCGGATAGGCCTTGGCGCGAACCTCCATCGCCTGATCCATCTCCTGCCAGTTGGCGTACCCGTGCATACCCGACGAGGCGGACGAATCCCCCGAAGGTGCGGCGCCGGTCGTCACGGTGAGCGTGGCGACCATCCCCGAACCGGCGTGGCCGGCCACCTCGCACAGGACGTCCATGGCACCTTCGGAAAGCGTTCCGAGATCGAGGGTCGCGCTCGCTCCCGGCATGAGATCGTCGGTCTTCTTGGACAGGCTCGGTACCGACAAGTTGTGCATCATCGTTCCGGTGTTCGTGACGCGTAATTGCACCGGCCCGGGTGGCACGACCATGGCCGCCGGAGTGATGGCGAACTCGGACAACTGCACCTCGACCACGGTCGGCACCGAACCGGAGTCGTTCATCGACGATCCTCCGTCGGTCATCCCGGTCGAGCCCACGATGGCGACGAACAGGGCGGCGACGGCGACACCGAAGGACCCCCACATCAATACCGAACGGTCATCACGATTCATGTCTCCACACTGGCCAACGTTGGGAGGGCTCGCTCAGGGAAGACCGACAGGTACGAGGGGGACTTTGGTCCCGAGCGGTGATCGCGGTGAATCAGCCGATCCCGGCGACCCATTCCACCGTCGTGCCCTCGTCGGGAGTCGACGAGACACGGCAGTAACCACGGTGTCCCAACGAGCGGGCCTGCAGGTTTTGCAGCCCGTTACCCGACGGTCGCGGATCCTCGACCGGAAATCCTTTGCCGTTGTCGATCACGCGCATGGTGACGAAGTCCTCGTCCATGACGATCTCCACCGCGACTTCGGTCGCTTCCGAGTGTCGGGCCACGTTGGCCAACGCCTCCCGCAAGCTCGCGGTCAGGTCGGGACGAAGCGTGGGGCCGACCATGTTCTCGAGCGGGCCTTCGATGCGGAGTCGGGGAGAGAAGCCGAGCACACGCGCCGACTGCGCCACGATCGTGCCGATCTCCTGGCCCAGCGAACCCTCCCGTCGGGCGGCGCCGAGGGTGAACACCGACGTGCGGATCTCCTTGATGATGCGGTCGATCTCGTCGACGGCGATCTCGAGGCGCGGCGCGATGTCGGGTTCGGACTTCGGGCCGAGGGCCTGCAACTCGAGACCGAGCCCGAAGAGTCGTTGCAGCACCGTGTCGTGCAGGTCGCGCGCGATGCGTTCGCGCTCTCCGGACAGCGCGAGGGCTTCGTGGGTCGCGCGGAGTCGCTCGGCGTCGGCGAGCCGGTCGCTGATGTCGCGCACCGATGCGATGGTCATCGTGCCGTTCGGTCCGTCGACGGGCGACAGGCTGATCTCCACCGGAACCTCGGTTCCGTCGGCCCGGGTTGCGGCCAGGGTCATTCCCCGACCCATGGGTCTCACCTGGGGTTCGCGGGCGTACTTCTCGCGTCGGTGCACGTGGTCGTTTCGTCGGTCGACGGGCACCAACTTCTCGATGGTCGAGTCGATCAACTCGCTCGCGGGGTAGCCGGTCATCGCGCACAGCGCGGAGTTGACGTACACGATGCGTCCGTCGGTCTCGCAGATGAGGAGTCCGTCGGGGCTCTGGTCGAGGGAGTGGCGCAACACCGAGTCGTCGAGTTGTCCGTGCGCGGTGGACACGGCCATGCGACCACGCTATTGCGGTCATGGTCACGGCGGATCGTCGGTGCGTCGGCCGAGGACACCGCGGTTGCACGTCGGGACCTTGGTCCCTTGGTCGGTCGGCGTCGTTCGGGCAGACTCGGGTCGTGACCGACACCGCGGTTCCCGTTTTCCTGCTCGACGACCACGAGGTGGTGCGTCAGGGCGTGCGCGCGTTGTTGGAGTCCACCGGGGAGATCGAGGTCGTGGGCGAGGCCGGTCTCGCCGAGGACGCCGTGCGGCGGATCCGCGCCACGCACCCGAGGGTGGCGATCCTCGACGTGAGACTGCCCGACGGAAACGGCGTCGAGGTGTGTCGTGAGGTGCGCAGCGAGTTCCCCGACGTGTTCTGTCTCATGCTCACCTCGTACAGCGACGACGAGGCGTTGTTCGAGGCCATCATGGCCGGCGCGTCGGGATACGTGCTCAAACAGATTCGCGGCAACGAACTGATTCAAGCTGTGCAGCGGGTGTCACGCGGAGAGTCACTGCTCGACCCGGCGGTCACCGGCCGGGTGTTGAAGCGGTTGCGCGAACCCTCACCCGAGGACGAGCGCCTTGCCCGCCTGACCGACC
>JBJTFY010000194.1:0-8301 GCA_046093625.1 Actinomycetota bacterium | reverse complement strand
CGAGGTACATGGAACGACACGACGCACCTCGGAATCGACGGGGGAGAAGCCTCCTTCGTTCGCCTCCGCCTCCCCGACGAACCCTGCGAGGTCGTGCTGGTGCAGTGGACCACCCCGAGCGCGCACGGTCGTCATCCCGAACACGCGAACCAGGCCGGACTCTTCCGCACCGCGGTCGGCGTCGACGACACCGTGAAGTCGTACGAGGAGTTCCTGGCCGCCGGTTGGACGTTCGAGCGTGAGCCGCGCCAAGTCGAACTGTCCGGTACGAAGGTGCCCGACATGTGGATCTGTTTCCTCAACGATCCCGACGGAGTGCCCTTCGAGTTCGTTCAGCGTCCGCGATCGGCGTTCCGTCCCTGAGCCGCGGTCACACGGTGCGCGGAAACAGCGAGTCGGCCACCTGACCGTCGAGGGTCACCGCGCGCTTGGCGAACAACCACCGGCCGTCGACGCGTCGGTATTCGTCGACGTAGCGCCCCCAATGGTCGAGTCCGATGTCGGTGAGCACGGCGAAGTAGGCGCGCCCCGTGGCGTGCTCCTCGTCGGTCAGATCGATCTGGTGCGTGGCCACGAAGTGGCGGACGTGCGTGAGCCCGGGCGTCGTCTGCGTGGTGCCGGTGAAGACGGCCATGATCGCGTCGATGCCATGATGGGGCACGCCCTGGATCGTCATCACGGCATCTTCGACGAAGAGCTCGCGTACCCGGGCGAAACGACCGGTGTCCCCGTTGGCGTTGTAACGAGTCGCCAGATCGCGGATGGCCTCGCGCGCCGTGACCTGCCAGTTCTCCATGGGCTCCCCTTCATCGACGGCCCGTGGGCCCGGGGCCCGGGACCAAGGTCACGACTCTGGCCGGAAGTCTTCCACCCCGGCCCCGACGATCATAGAATCTGACGAGGCGTCAGAAACCGGCGCCGCGAGACGAAAAGGACCGGTCATGGGCGGACAGAGCACGATGGTCGCGGAGCGCACGGTGCCCGCCGACGTCACGTACGGGTTGAGCGACGCCGATCAGCATTACTACGAGGCGCACGACGCGGTGACACGACACCTGCCCAGCGAGCACCGTCACGCGATCCACTGGATCGAGGTCGACGGCCGCAAGACGTTGCTCGTCAACAACAAGTTGCTCACCCTCATCCCGAACCCCACCTACGACCCGGTGGGTCAGCCCGGCTCGCTCGAGATGTATTTCCGGGCGCAGAACCATCAGGGTCTCGAGATGCGCGACATCATCGAGATGGGTCCCATTCCGCCGGCTGCCCGCGACCGTGACGCGCGCGTGCGCAAACTCGACGAACAGCACGTCGACCTGGCGTGGGTGTTGCCGAGTCTCGGCCTCGGCCTCGAGGAGATGATGCGCGACAACCCCGAGATGATGTACGCGGCGTTCCACAGTTACAACCTGTGGCTCGACGAGGACTGGGGCTACAACCGTGACGGTCGCATCCTGACCGGTCCGCTCATGTCGTTGGTCGACCCGGTGCGAGCGCTCGACGAGCTGAAGTTGGTGTTGAACAAGGGCGCCCGATTCGTCACGTTCCGCCCGGCACCGGTGCACGCCCCCGACGGCTTCCACTCCCTGGCCGACCCGATGTACGACGAGTTCTGGCACACCGTGGCCGACGCCGGCATCGTGGTGGCGTTCCACGGCGCCGACTCGGGCTACGGCGTGTACACGCAGATGTGGGGCGAGACGCCCAAGTACACCGGGCACAAGATGTCGGCCCTCAGCGAGGTGATGGGCGTTCACGTCGAGCGTCCGGTCTACGACCTCGTCGCGTCGTTGATCTGTCACGGTCTGTTCGACCGGGTGCCCAACCTCAAGATCGCCACGGTCGAACTCGGTGCGGGCTGGGTGGGCGATTTGTGCCGCCGTCTGAAGCGTTCGTACGGCAAGACCCCGCAGCTCTACAAGCGGGACCCGCTCGACACGTTCCACGACCACGTGTGGGTCGCGCCGTTCTACGAGGACGACGTCTCGAACATCCGCGACCTCATCGGCGCCGAGCGCATGCTTCTCGGATCCGACTGGCCGCACCCCGAGGGACTGGCCAGCCCGTACGAATGGGCGGTCGACTTCGCGTCGATCACGGCCGCCGAGCGCCGCTTGTGCCTGCGCGACAACATGCGCGAGTTGTCGGGCTTCCCGCTCTGATCACTTCGCGATGTGGAACGTCGCGGCGCAGGTGCTCACCACTCGACCACCGTTCCCGTGGTCGATCAACGACACCCGCGCCCCCACCTTGCCGTCGGCGCCGCGATAGGCCTCACCCTCGGTTCGGAACGGTCCGGTCTTGCCCCGGTTGACGAACATCACGTACCAGTCGTCGATCTGAAGGTCGACGCCGGCCAGTGCGGCGGCCAACTCGGTGGCGCAGGCTTCCAACACGATGTGCTGGGGCCCGATGTGCAACGCGGCGTCGGGGGAGGCCAACTCGGCGCTCAACACCGGGATCTCCCACACCCCGTGGGAAACCCGTGACGCCCCGAACACCTGGTGCAACGGCGGCAGGTCGGGTGAGTCGACGACGTCGATGGGTGGGTTGTCGATCTTCTGGTACCCCTCGGGTTGTTCGCCCAAGGAAAGACCCACACCGGTGGAGATGGCGATCACCCGACTGGTGTCGCGGGCGTCCACCACCAGGGCCCGACTGAATCCGAGTCGCCGTCCGGTGTGCAGATTGTCGGGGATGATCATCAACTCGCGCACGTCCTTGGCCGGGTCGAGGATCTGCATCGACGCGATGAGAGGATTCGGCACCACCAGGTCGTCGTTGAAGCCACCGCACTCCGGTGACGCGACGCACAACGGCGCGGCCATGATTCCTCCGGTGGAGTTGCGCATGTCGTGGCGCAGGGACATGAAACTGCCCTCCACCCCGGTGTCGAGCGACGACCAACGTCGACCGAGATAGCGATAGGTCAACAACGACGTCCACTTCTCGGCGAAGGTCTCCCAGTACTTGTCGGGATCGGTCTGGCGAATGTCGATCGGCTTGTCGCTCACTTCGTCGTCCTCTCTCGTACTCACGCGGCCAGGCGATCGACCATCGCCGCGTATCGGTCGATGAATGAAGGGACCCCGGTGGGATCCTCCCAGCCGTCGCGTCCCGAGCCGACGATGACGCGTTCGATACCGAGGTCGCGGTAGCGAAGCAGGGTGTCCAGCGTCGGATCGCCGAAGGCCACCATGGAGATGGGCACATCCGTGCGTCCGGCTTCGGCGGCCACCTGCCGGAACTTCGTCACCCGCTTGTCGACGTCGCCCAAGGTGACGTCGAGGGGCATCCAGCCGTCGGCCCACGCCACGGCGTGTTGGGTTCCGAGTTTGCCTCCGGTGCCGCACCAGATCGGCGGGTGGGGCCGCTGAATCGGCTTGGGTCGGCTCCACACCTTGTCGAAGTCGTACCACTCGCCGTGGTGCTCCGATTCGTCGTTCATCCACAACGAGCGCAACGCGGCGACGCAATCAGCGAGGGCGCGATACCGCATCGACCACTTCACGTCGTGGTGGTTCGCCAACTCCTCGCGATTCCAACCGACGCCGCCACCGAACTGCACCCGACCTCCGCTCAACACGTCGAGAGTGGCCACCTGCTTGGCCAGCACGAACACGTCGTGCTCGAGCGGAAGGGCGACACCGAGTCCGAGCAACAGCGACGGTGCGTGATCACCGATCTGCATGAGGCTGAGGAACGGATCCATCATGGTCGTGTACTGCCACGGCATCTCACCACCGGTCGGATACGGCGTGTCGCGCGAGACCGGGATGTGGCTGTGCTCGCCGATCCAGATCGAGTCGAACCCGGCGTGCTCGAGGAGCGGACCGAGCACCGGTGGCGCGATGTCGGCCGGTGTGTTCATGGTGGTGTAGCCGAGCTTCATGACGCCCCCACGGTAACGGGGGCGAGCCGATGCTCGGAGCCTCGGGTAGGTTTCGGGCATGTCGATCGGTCGCTTTCCCGCGTTCATGTTCACCAACGACCCCGAGGCTCCGCGGCGCGAGGTGGTGGAGATCGACCTCGACGTGTTGTCGCCCGACGGGGTGCTGATCGAGGTGGAATGGTCGAGCGTCAACTACAAGGACGGCCTCGCCACGTCCCCCAAGGGCAAGGTGGCCCGCATCTCTCCGCTCATCCCCGGTGTCGATCTGGCGGGCACGGTCGTCGATTCCGGGGGCTCGCGGTTCTCGGTGGGTCAGAAGGTGATCGCGCACGCGTACGACATCGGTGTGGCGCACCACGGGGGCTACGCCCGTTACGCCCGCATTCCCGAGCACTGGGTCCTCGAACTCCCCGCGGGACTGTCGACCCGCGACGCGATGGTCATCGGCACCGGCGGGTTCACCGCGGCGGAATCGGTGATCGCTCTGCTCGATCGGGGACTCCGTCCGACCGACGGACCGGTGCTCGTCACGGGGGCCTCGGGCGGTGTGGGAAGCATGGCGGTGTCGATGCTCGCCCGACTCGGCTTCGAGGTGGTGGCCTCCAGTGGCAAGGCCTCGGCGACGTCGTTCCTGACCGACCTCGGAGCGGCGCGCGTCGTCGATCGCGCCGAGTTGTCCGCCGACGACCCCAAGCCCCTCGGTTCGATGGACTTCGCCGGCGCCGTCGACTGCGTGGGCGGCGTCACGTTGGCGAACGTCTTGAAGCGCCTCAGATACGGCGCGGCGGTCGCCGCGAGCGGCTTGACCGGTGGCGCCGGCCTGTCGACCACGGTGATGCCGTTCATCTTGCGCGGGGTGGCACTGCTCGGGATCGACTCGGTGCAACTGCCGATGGCCCAGCGCGTGGAGGTGTGGCGCAGGCTGTCCGGCGACCTGCGTCCGGCCGGCCTCGACAGCATCGGGCACGAGATCGGACTCGCCGATCTGGAGGCCGCGTTGGCGGCGATCCTGCGCGGTGAGGTGTCCGGGCGCTACGTGGTGGCTCCCCGTTGATCGCATTCGGCGTCGGCGTGCATTACGCTTCGTGGTTGCCGATGCGACTCTCGACCTGCACGACACCGCGAACCACCGAATGACGCCCCCATCTTCGACCTCCACCCTGGTCGTGCCGGGGTCGCATCTCATGGCCGGTCTGCTCGGCGCACGCGACGGGCACCTGCGTCTCATCGAGGGAGCGTTCTCGGGAACCGACATCTCGGCCCGGGGCAACGAATTGGCCATCGTCGGTCCCGACTCGGCCGTGGTCGCCCGATTGTTCGAGGAGTTGGTCAACCTGCTCCAGCGCGGCGAGACGGTGGACGAAACCGTCGTCAAGCGCAGCATCGCCATGGTCCGTCAGGACGCCAGCCCGAGTTCGGTGCTCACCGACGAGATTCTGCGCGCCGCCAAGGGTCGGTCGATCAAGCCCAAGACCGCCGGGCAGAAGCGGTACATCGACGCGATTCGACGCAACGTGATCACCTTCGGCATCGGTCCGGCCGGCACCGGCAAGAGTTGGCTCGCGGTGGCCATGGCGGTGCACGCCTTGCAGACCCGGCAGGTGCAACGCATCATCCTCACGCGCCCCGCGGTGGAGGCCGGCGAACGATTGGGCTTCCTGCCCGGTGACCTGATGGCCAAGATCGATCCCTACCTGCGTCCCTTGTACGACGCGATGTACGACATGGTGGACACCGAAGGCGTGCAGAAGATGCACGAGAAGCAGGTGCTCGAGGTGGCGCCCCTGGCGTTCATGCGCGGACGAACCCTGAACAACAGTTTCATCATCCTCGACGAGGCGCAGAACACCACTCCCGAACAGATGAAGATGTTCCTCACCCGCATCGGATTCGGATCGAAAGTGGTGGTCACCGGTGACGCGACCCAAGTCGACGTACCCGACGGACGCAGTGGTCTGACCGGACTCGAAGCGGTGCTGGGGGGAATCGAGGGTCTCGAATTCGTGCACCTCGACACCGGTGACGTCGTGCGTCACCGCATCGTGGGCGACATCGTCGCGGCGTACGAGCGCGGCACCAAGGGTGGTTCTGGTCGTGGCTGACGGTCCGCCGCGACTGGGTCGCAAGGTGAAGGTCGGCGGTGACACCGAGGCCGAGGTCTTCTGCGCCGACGAACAAGGCGTCGTGAGCGTCGACGTGGTCCGTTGGCAGACGCTGGCGCGCGCGACCCTGGCCATGGAGGGGGTGCGCGGCGGCACCGAACTGTCGCTCTTCTTCGTGGAGAAGGACGACATGGCCGACCTCAATCGCGAGCACATGGGGGAAGCCGGCCCGACCGACGTGTTGTCGTTCCCGATCGACGGTGGCGAGGTGTTGGAGGTCGTGAGCGGCCCGAGCGGGGGCACGCGGGGCCCCGATCGATCCCCGCCCGATCGGGGCGACATGCCCGTGCTCCTCGGTGACATCGTGATCTGCCCCGAGGTGGCCGTGGCGCAGGCGCCGGGCCACGCCGGTTCGGTCGACGACGAGTTGGCGCTGCTGGTGGTACACGGGGTGTTGCACATCCTCGGCTGGGACCACGACACCGTCGACAAGACGCTGGCCATGCAACGTCGCGAGCGCGAGGTGCTCGAAGCACACCATTGGCGGGGTCCGACGCCGCCGACGTTCGGCCAGACGACGCCGGAGGGGGCGCCATGATCGCCGCCTTCAACGGCACCGACTGGATCCTGTTGGCCGTCGTGCTGCTGCTCCTCGTGGTGTTGATCTTCCTGTCGTTGGCCGAGATGGGTCTGTCGCGCATGAGCAAGCCCAAGGCGGCCGCTATGGCCGAAGGGGGAGTCCGCCAGGGCAAGGCCCTGCAGGAACTGGTGGGCGAACCCGAGACGTGGGTGAATCCGCTGTTGTTGTCGGTGAACGTGTGCCAGACGGTGCAAGCCACTCTGACGGGCGTCATCGCGGCCCGGGCGTTCGGCGCTCTTGGTGTGGTCGTGGGCGTGGTGGCGAACGTCATCGTGTTCTTCGTTCTCGCCGAAGCGGTCCCCAAGACCTACGCCGTGTTGTACCCCGAGCGCGCCGCCCTGTCGACCGCGCGTGGGGTGAGGGTGCTGGTGACGTTCGCTCCGTTGCGCATCGTCTCCGGGTGGTTGATCCGGCTGACGAACGTGATCGTGAAGGGCAAGGGGCTCGAGCAGGGTCCGTTCGTGAGCGAACAGGAGTTGCTGGGCATCGTCGAGGCGGCGATGAACGACGAGGTGATCGAGGTCGAGGAACGCGATCTCATCGAGTCCATCATCGAGTTCGGCGACACTGTGGCCCGAGAGGTCATGGTGCCATTCCCGGACGTTTTCACCATCTCGGACCGGTCGACGGTCAAGGAGGCGGTCGACGTCGCGATCGAGCACGGGTACTCGCGATTGCCGGTGCTGAACGACGAAGACGACGTGCGCGGCATCTCGTTCGTCAAGGACCTGATCCGTGCCGAGCGCAACGGGTTCGGCCAGCAACTGGTCACGCTGCACATGCGCGACGTGGTCGTGATCCCCGAGAACAAGCCGGTGAACCAGTTGATGCGCGACATGCAGGCCCGGAAGTACCACATGGCGGTCGTGGCCGACGAGTACGGCACGATCGAGGGCATCGTCACGCTCGAAGACTGCCTCGAGGAACTGGTCGGCGAAATCGTCGACGAGTACGACAAGGACCACACGCAGATCGTGAAGCACGCCGACGGCCAGTACGTCATCGACGGTGCAACCAACGTGTCCGACGTGAACGACGAGCTCGACCTGCAAATCCCCGACGACGAGTGGGAGAGCATCGGTGGGTTCGTGTTCAACACCCTCGGTCATGTGCCCTCGGTCGGGGAGCACATCGACTTCGACGGCTGGAGGTTCACGGTCGTGTCGTTGCAGGGCCGCCGTATCCGCTCGGTGCGGGTGCAGGTGATGGCCCGGCACCCCGAGGACGAACAGCCGGACTGAATCCGCGTCCCCGTGTCGCACTAGGTTCGGCGCATGGACGTGAGACTGGACGGCAAAGTGGCCCTCATCACGGGGGCGTCGAAGGGCATCGGATTGGCGATGGCCAAGATGTACGCCGAGGCGGGCGCGAGCGTGATGATGGTGTCGCGCAAGATCGACGCCGACGTCATCGCCGACGCGGGCATCGTCGGTGATGTCGCCGTTCACGCGGCCAACGCCGGTGACGTCGCCCAAGGTGAGCAGTGCGTGCGCGCGACCGTCGAGAGGTTCGGACCGATCGACGTGTTGGTCAACAACGCCGCCACCAACCCGTACTACGGTCCGTCACTCGGGGTCGACGAGGCCCGCTTCGACAAGACCTTCCAGGTGAACCTGCGCGGTCCGCTGTTCTGGACCAAGGCGGTGTGGGAGGCGGGAATGAAGGAC